>CAJXIK010000307.1 GCA_913054445.1 uncultured Bermanella sp. | reverse complement strand
AAGGTGGCCATGATCAGCCTCGCCAGACAGAATTACCCAGTGGTGGTGGTGATCGACAGCCAGGCTATTTCGGGCACTCAGCAGATGATGTTTGATACCCTGTGGGCGGCGTTATAAGCAGCCACTAGCGATATATATATATATGCCGCCAAGGTGGCCATGTGAATACCTAGCGATAGAAGCGCGATAAGGCATCCATCACCTCCATGGCCAGCTTAGGGGATAAGTCTTGATCCTTGGCAGGCCGGGCGCTTTGATCCAAAATTTCATAGTGGCCCGATTGATAGGTGACAATATGCCGGTCTTTTTGCAAGATGGCGTAATTCACATAGCTGCCCGCGATGGTCCAAGCGTTACGCTCGGTGTCTAGCAGGTGATACCCCTGGCTGTAGTCGCGCACTTGGGCCTGCGCATTAAAGATATCCTGCAATAAGGTGACGCTAATATCGCTGTGGCTAGTGCGGTGCTGGTAGACATGGGCTGGCTTGCCAGGCCAGTGCACCACGAGGGGGACATGCACTTGGGTCGGCGTAAAGTTGCTGCCATGCCCCCAGTAATTCATCTTATTATCGTTAAACTCTTGGCCGTGATCGCTGGTGATAATCACCACCGTACTCTCCAACAGCTGCTTCGCCTTTAACTGTGCGAACACCCGCTTGAGCTGCAAATCCACATGGTAAACGGCATTCTTGTAGAGGTTAAAATACTCAGTGCCATCGAAATCCTCGTTGAGCGAGAGATGGTCGACCCTATTCCAAGACGGCTGGAAGGGTTTAACGCCACCCTCGGGCACAGAGATGCCATGAATGCCGTCGTAAAATAGAAAACCAAAAAAAGGTTTATGCGTGTCGCTGGCGCGTTGCTCGACGAAATTTAGCCAGTTATCTGTGATGTTTTCATCTAGCTGCCAGGGGGCATCGCCATCGGCTCTTAATTTAAGATCTTTGACACTCGAAAACACCGTGCGATCGAAGGCAGGCTGGGTGAGCGGCGCGGCGGCGAAGATGCCCAGCTCGTACTGGTGCTTCTGAAAACTGTCCATCAACACAGGTGCCACTTTATTGCTAGAGAAGGCATCCCAGTAAGTGCCGGGTAAGCCGTAAAATAAATTAAAGACCCCTGTGCGGGTACTATTGCCGCCACTCATGTGCTGCTCAAATATCTGTACGCTGTGCCCTTGTGAGAACTGACTAAGGGCAGGCATGACACTGGCGTTAAAGGTATCGAAACGGGCCGAATCGAGCACGATCAGCAGCACATTTTTAGGCTTGTCTGCCACCGAAGTATGCAATGCGGCATGGGGGTAGTTCACCTGGGAGCCCGACTTGTGGCTCATATTCTGACGATTCGCATGAATGCTCTGCTCATCGACCCAGCCCCCGTTTAACAAGGCTTTCTTCGCCGTGGCCGGTGAAAACATGGGCACGTGCCTCACCAAAGAGGTGACCCTTTGATCGTATTCGGCATCCGCCACTAAATGTATGAGGTTAGAGCCCAGCAAGCAGACGAAAAACAGCGCTAGGTACGGCACCGTCAGGCGGGAAAAAATAGGCGCTTCGATGTTAGCCCACAGCGTGCGATTCAGCCACCAATAGGCCCCATAGCTCGCCGCTAAGATGGACAGAGTAATGAGCCAGGTAAACCAAGACACAGCGATGACATCGTCACCCGCCTGCCACAACATATCGAAGATAAACCCCGTGATGTGGAAGCGATACTGAGCATACACTAGGGTGTCACCGATCAAGAGTATGGTGCCCACCGTGGCCGCCACCACTAATACATGGCGCAGTAGGGTGCCCGTAAAGGGCAGTAACAGCGCCATGGGTAGGATAAACAAGAGATAAACCAGCAGGGTAATAAGGCTAAAGTGGCTGAACAAGCCCGTTAGCAGGAACACGCCGGCCCTGACGCCTTCGACCTCTGGCATGTATTCGATAAACCGGGTGGCCACTAGGGTGAGCATCAACCCGCACACCGCGCTAAACCACAAACCCCAGCGCAGTAATTGTTGTCTTTGTGTCATGGCGGCTCCTAG
>CAJXIK010000306.1 GCA_913054445.1 uncultured Bermanella sp. | reverse complement strand
TGGCAGCCGCCTAATGCCACTTTTCTCTGCCATGCTCAAACTTTACTCACTGCTATTAATTGACCCATCAAGGCTGCACGCTTATATTTAGGGCTATGCTGACATATGGATGTCTCAATGGACGCCGCCAACTTAAAAGATATCAACAAAAAACTGGATAAGCTCATCGGGGCGTACCAGGAGTGCAAGGCACAAAACCGTCAATTACATGCGGATGCAGATACCTGGCAGCACGAACGCCAGCGCCTATTGCAACAAAATGAACTTGCCCGCAACAAGATTGCCGAAATGATTGCTCGACTAAAGCACCTAGAGCACGCCCCCCTAGGCGTGGAATAACCGCCTCTCATCGTGCACAATATACTATCGCAGCCAATGCCAATTCAGGAGAATCATGAGCACTAGCCCACAGACCATAGGGGTCGAAATTCTCGGTAAGGAATACCGAATCGCCTGTCCAGCGGAGGCTCGTCAAGACTTAGAGCGAGCGGCCAATTTACTCGACAGCCGCATGCAAGATATTAAGTCTCAGGGCAAGCTCTATGGCACCGAGCGCGTGGCCATCATGGCCGCTCTTAATCTGGCCCACGATCTACTGCACGCCACCGGCGGTAGCCAGACTCTGCAAAGCCAGCTAGGCGACATGCACACTAAGATCGAAAATGCCCTCGCCGAAGATCAACAGCTCGACTTAGACGACACCTAAGCCCAGCATCGACTGCAAAGCAAAAACAGCCCCCTCCTGCAACTACATTACTTCACACTTTTAAAAATAGATTTACAGCAAACGGGCCGATTGTCGGTTATAATTTAGTGACTCTCTGGGGTGTTAGCCAGTCTTTGAAGTCCTCGAGCCTTACTCATTTTTTCGGAGGTTCCTCGACATTGAGGGAGTGCATGTCCGCCTTGAGCGGAAAGCCCAAATCGAATCAGGAACCACCACCTTGAACCCTCAGGTTCAAGGCCTTACTCTGACAGCGGCACAGCGGAGAGTCCTAATTTTATGCTGAGCACTATTTGATTTCATACTTTTAGGGGTTTGAGCATTAGTTTGAACATTAATATACCCCAAGAACGTGACAGCATTCGTCAACACATGCGCCAGCTGCGCATGTCTTTATCCCCGCAGCAACAACTGCTGGCCTCCCGTAAACTCAGTCAACTATTAATGAGCCAACCCTGGTTTCAACGGGCACACAATATTGCTATCTACCTAGCTCATGACGGCGAAATAGATCCTCGGGTCTTCGCCGATAAGGCCCTGCACCGCAAGAAGCTTTGCCATCTGCCCAGCCTGCACCCGCTTAAACAAAACCACTTATGGTTCGCCGATTATGACGGCCCCAGAATCAACAATAAATACGGCATCGCCGAACCCGACCCTAAACGCAATCAGATGCTCAACGGCAATCAGTTAGATGTAGTGCTGCTGCCACTGGTGGCGTTTGATGAACAGGGAGGGCGCTTGGGAATGGGTGGGGGGTTTTATGACCGCACTTTTGCCTTCTTAAATAACGGCAAGCGAGCGCAAAAGCCCAAACTCATAGGGCTGGCTCACCACTTTCAACAGGTAGCGCAATTGCCTGTTGAAAACTGGGACGTCGCACTCGATGCCATCGTCACCGATGAAAAAGTCATACCGATTTTTTAACTAAAAAAAATCACTAACCCGTCATTAACGAATGATGTGCTGGCTTATTTGTGGGTGCAGGCCTTGATCTTCGCTGTTGGCGGTGAGGCTAGTCGCCACGGCACCGATGACAAACACAAAGCTGATGATCACCATCAAATCTGGTCGTTGTGGTTTCATATTTTTTGGCTCCGACCCTTACCTTTACTATCCTGTAAAGCAAACGCCGTGATATAGAAGTTATCCGTAACTTTATTATTATTATTGACTGTACACTCTCAACCACTCATCACCGTGACATCTGTCACAGCTCAGGTAGTAGCCGCTAACTTATTATCCAGTTTGTGACACACATGTTCACTCACTGCTAAACGGTGATTCAATGTAACCATATTTAAACACTGGGTAAAGGTGC
>CAJXIK010000305.1 GCA_913054445.1 uncultured Bermanella sp. | reverse complement strand
AAAATCCAGTTCAATAAGATTGATCGAAGCCAGTGTCAGTTCAAGCTCTTGGTCCAATTCATATGCCGCTATCCCGCGCATTTTTACTTCAATGGCAAGTTCAGGCAGCATGATTACCCCTCGGTCGTCCCGCTTATCAACCACCACTCCGCGATAGACCTTGTCTGGATGCTGCTGCATGTGTAACAAAGTCCAGTGACGGTTGCTAAGGCGCTCTGCCCTTGAGGTATTTCCCCCGCCCAGTTCTGCCTCGCTCATGCGGGCCAACATATCGGCTTCGCTCATTAACGGTGTGCCGCTGATGAAAGCACGAAGTTGCTGATGAACCAATAAATCTGAATAGCGACGCAATGGGCTGGTCGCTCGAGTGTATGGCTCTAATCCTAGCCCGGCATGCATGCCCGGTTCTAGGTGCAAGCCTGAGCGTTTAAACTTTTTACGATAGGCAAACATCTGAGCCATGGTCTCTGGAGTTGCTTCTTCGTCTGGTGCTGGCTGAGAAACAAAGGGGGCTGGAATGTCATGTTCAATCAAATACCTAGCCACGGCTTCCCCCGCCATCAGCATGGCATCCGTCACCATGTCTCGGCTTTTTAAACTGGGTAAATCCTTGATCTCAACGGTGCACTGGGTCGGCTTGTCTGTATTGAGTTTTTGCGGCGCACCTAGGTGATAAATCTCCCCATCAATGCGGGTATGAATTTTCACTTCCGGCAAATTAATTTGCGCTGCTCCTTGCGCCAGCCGGCGGATTCGAAATACCTCGGTGAGCGCTCGCAACTCACTGAACGAATCTAACCTGTCATTGGCTTGTGAATAGCTTAATCGCTGAACACGGACCCAGCTTGGGATTATTCTCAAGCACGTTATGGCGCCGTCTTCACCCACACCAATTTGAAACGAAAGCGCCGGCGATGTGTCACTTAGCCCTAACCCTAAGATGCTGGTAACACCCTCGGGTAACATGTGAACGACCTGCTCGGGTATATATAAATTGGCACCACGGGAACGGGCCTCAAGATCTAGGGGCGAGTCGGGTTTGATCAGAGCGGCAGCATCGGCCACGTGCACCCAGATGGTGTCACCATCAAGACTGATCGCATCGTCTGGGTCGCTACAGTTGTCATCATCAATGGCAAAGGTTGCAAGTGCCGTTAAATCTTCTCGGGGTTCTTCTGGTAACGGGGGCACCTCTAAATCAGGCTCTGTTGTGGCGCAGCCAAATCGCGACGGGTATGGGTTCACCGTCTCGGTCCATAAACCCAGCTTAAGTAACAACCGGTGGGCCTGTTCTGGAACGGCTTCCAGGTCGAGGGCTTTTAACGTGCGGCTGACGGATGCCTTACCATAGGCTATGCGTTCCACATCGCTTAACTGGGCAATATCTTCCGCTACAATTTCATTATCACGAACACGTTGCAGATAGTCTTGCCAGCGAGTGAGTTCTTGCTCTTTCTCGCTGCGCTTAGCAAAAATGGCGTTTACATCTAAGGCCGTTCGCGCCACCACCTCATCTATTGAACCGGTAAAATAAGTGTCTTCATTAAGCACACACCAAGCACGCCAAACGGCTGCCAGCGTGGTTTCTCCATAAATTAAATCGGCCACATCACTCAAGGCCACCGTTTCACCCTGTAGCAATTCCCACGCGTCTTCCACATTGCCTTCAGGGGCTGAGTGTAATTGGCCAAAACTTTTTAATGGCCCAGCATGAAGAAATTGAATATCTTTTTCACGCACCTTAATGGTTTTTCCATTCTCAAGATGAATGGATATTTTAGCCCCAAGCTCTAAAACCTGAGCGGGAGCTTGCTTATAAAGTACTAAAGAGTGCTTCGCAAAAGTCATGACGAGTCCTGTTAAAATTGACTTATTATTGTGGAAATCTAGCTTGCCTATGGAAATACTGGTGTCCACGCCCCGCTATGACGTCTTTCGAGGCCCCATGTTAATCGAAAGCCGGCGAGCCTAATACGCTTTTTTATCAATGACTTGTCAGGGTTTTAAGCTTGGCGGTAGGTCTGGGTTTCGATTTGAGGATGCCTTAAACATCGCTACATGGATGCAGCTTATTA
>CAJXIK010000304.1 GCA_913054445.1 uncultured Bermanella sp. | reverse complement strand
GTTTGGTGAGTGGGCTAGCTGAACACTGGCAGATACCAATGGCAGGCGGTACACTGGCTGCCAAATAGAACTAAGGATTGATTGTGGAATTTTTAACAGAATATGGGCTGTTCTTGGCCAAATCGGTGACCTTTTTAGTGGTGGTGGCCGTGATTTTGGGGTTAATCGTCAGTGTCGGGCAAAAATCAAAGCCGCAAAAAATCAAGATAGAACATCTAAATGACAAGCTCGATCATCTAAAGAAGCACTTACAAGAGGCTGTCTTGTCGAAGAAGGAGCTTAAGCAACGCCACAAAGACGAGAAAAAACAGGCCAAACAAGAGAGCGATGCGCCAAAAGACAAGGTCTATGTGTTGAATTTTAACGGCGACATCAAAGCGGCACAGAGCGAGCAGATGAGAGATGAAATATCGGCGTTATTAAGCCTAGGTAGCGGTATCTGCGAGGTAGTGGTGAAGGTAGAGAGTGGTGGCGGCATGGTGCACCAGTACGGATTTGCGGCATCGCAGTTAGAGCGTATTAAGCAAAGCGGCATTCCTCTCACCGTGTGCGTCGATAAGGTGGCGGCCAGCGGTGGCTATATGATGGCGGTGGTGGCCGATAAGATCATCGCCGCGCCTTTTGCCATCCTTGGCTCCATTGGCGTTATCGCTCAGGTTCCCAACTTTAATCGACTCTTGAAGAAAAACGATATCGACTTCGAAGTGCACACCGCCGGTGAATATAAACGTACCCTGACGCTGTTTGGGGAGAACACAGATAAGGCCCGCGATAAGTTCCGTGAAGACCTAGCCGATGTACACACCCTATTTAAAGACTTCGTCAGTGAGCGTCGTGCCGCGGTGGATGTGACCAAGGTGGCCAATGGCGATATCTGGTATGGGCAGAAGGCCCTCGAGGTAAACCTAGTGGATGAAATTAAGACCAGTGACGAATATTTGCAAACGCGCTGCGCCTCGGCCGATGTCTACTTAATTAGCAGTGAAAAGAAAAAGAACGTGATGGAGCGCCTCGGTATGGCCGCTCAAGCGGGTATAGGTAAGGGCGTGGAAGCGGCCTTGCAAAAGATGGCTTTTCAGAAGTGGTTTGTATGAATATGGATTATAACGCATTTGTTGTATCGCAAGATGACGCGGGCGCATTCTTGGGCGAGGTTAAAACCCTGAGCACGCAGGCATTGCCAGCAGGTGATGTGCTCATCAAGGTGGCGTGCTCCTCCCTAAATTTTAAGGATGCCCTGTCGTTCAGCGGTAACAAGGGGGTGACTCGGCAATTCCCGCACACGCCAGGCATAGATGCTGCGGGCGAAGTAGTCACCTGTGCTAACGGCGAATTTGAGGTGGGCCAAAAAGTGTTGGTGGTTGGCTATGACCTGGGCATGAACACCAATGGCGGCTTTGGCGAGTATATTAGCGTGCCCGCGCAATGGGTCATGCCATTGCCTGCCGCCCTGTCCGCCCCGCAAAGTATGGCTTGGGGCACCGCGGGTTTCACCGCCGCCTTATGCATAGACAAGTTGCTCATGGCGGGGGCTAAGAAGGAGCAGGGCCCGGTATTAGTCTCCGGTGCCAGCGGTGGGGTGGGCAGCGTTGCCATCATGCTGTTGGTCAAACTGGGTTTTGAGGTGCATGCCTTAACCTCAAAGCTGGCTGATGAAGATTACTTCCAACAACTTGGGGTGAGCAAGATTGTTTCTAGGGCAGAGTTGTTGGCATCGCCTGCTAGGCCCATGTTGAAGCCCATATATGGTGCGGCCATCGACGTGGCAGGAGGGGAGGTTTTGGCCACTATGCTGAAGATGATCAAACCCGGTGGTTCCATTGCATGTTGTGGCCTAGTGGCCTCCATTGAGCTGCATACCAGCGTGCTGCCCTTTATCTTGCGTGGCATTAATCTCTTGGGGGTGGATTCGGTCGAATTACCCCTGCATGTTAAGCAGGCCATGTGGTCGAAAATGGCCAGTGAATGGTGCCTGCCAGAGTTACTCGAGCGCTGCCAGCTCATCGCCAAGCAGCAATTGACTGTCACCCTGCAAGCCATGCTTAAGGGCGATATAAAAGGCCGTTATGTGCTGGATCATCATCT
>CAJXIK010000303.1 GCA_913054445.1 uncultured Bermanella sp. | reverse complement strand
ATTTAAGAGATAAAAAAAATGGCGAAAGCTTACAGTCGCACCCAAAGGCTTGGGTCGCAAATTAAAAAGGACCTGGCCGAGTTACTGCAATTTCAGGTGAAGGATCCGCGCTTGGGGATCGTCACGCTCAATGCAGTGAAGGTCGCCACCGACCTAGGTTATGTGGATATCTACTTCACCGTGATGAAGTCCGGCATGGTGGATGCAGACGCTGCCACCATCAAAGAAACCGAAAAACTGCTCAACGACATGTCGGGTTACATTCGTAGCGAATTGGCGCAAGCCATGAGCACCCGTATCGTGCCTAAGCCCCGTTTTCACTACGACGTGTCGGTGGATCGTGGCCATAAGTTGACCAACCTTATCAACAAGGCCATGAAAGAAGACAGCAAGCATCAGCATGATGATGCCGATCAGGGCGAAGATTAATCAACCCTGATTGGTCTGCCACCCGCTAAGCCCATGCGGCCGCTAACTTCATGCCGTTATTGCTTTGGCAGGTGGTGGCACTGAGTCAACACCGTGGCAGGCTGTCAGCTAAAAAAGCAGTGTCACGCTCTAGGTACCCGTAAATGGCAAAGCAAAACCGAGTAAAAAAAGGCCGCCTCGTGAGCGGTATTCTGGTCATAGATAAGCCCCCAGGCATGAGTTCTAACCGCGTCCTGCAGAAGGTAAAGCACCTCTATGGGGCCGCCAAGGCCGGTCATACCGGTGCGCTAGACCCCATCGCCACCGGCGTGTTGCCCATCTGTTTGGGAGGGGCCACTAAGTTTAGCCAGGGGTTATTAGACAGCGATAAGCGCTACACCACGCGGGTACAGTTGGGGGAGTCGCGCAGCACCGCAGACATCGACGGCGATGTGCTGGCAAGTTGTGTCATTCCGGCCTTCGACGCCGCACGCATCGAATCGGTATTGGCTGGCCTACGCGGCGTCATCACGCAAATTCCCCCCATGTACAGCGCCTTGAAGGTAGATGGTCGCAAGCTCTATGAGCTGGCGCGCCAGGGTGTCGAATACGACATCAAGAAGAAGGCTCGGCAAATCACCATTCATGAGCTAACCCTAATAGACTTTGGCCCAGATTGGTTGGAGCTAGATGTGACCTGCTCTAAGGGCACCTATATTCGCAGTCTGGCCGAAGATGTGGCCAAGGCCTTGGGCACCCTGGGTTATGTGGCGGTGTTGCGCCGCCTCGGGGCTGGCCCCTATACGCAAGAGATGATGGTTACCCTAGACGACCTGCAAGCGTTGGCCACCCCCGAGGGGAAAGCCCGCGATTACACGGCGTTAGACGATAGGCTGCTGGCGTCCTATACGGCCCTGCCTGGGGTGCCTATTCTGTATGTGAATATGGAGCAGGCCGACCACCTAACCTATGGTCGGCCCATCACTTTGAGCCGTCAGGACCTTGTGGATAATGGCCTAAACGAGGCTGGCGAGCAGGGCCTCGCTCAGGTACAATTGCGCGTTCGTGACTTCCCGGCAAATGCCAAATATGACTTCTTGCTGGGGTTAGCAGAATTGAAGATGGGTGGTTTGCTTAAACCTCACCGCCTGTTACAAATTAACGGCATGCCAAACCTTTAGGTTTGGAGCTGGTTAATGATGGTAAGTCATTGATTTACCGGTGAATACCGCTGTTTATATGCACGGTGGCTATTTTCCTTAAACCCTCATATTCGCATATACATAGAGGAAATTATTATGCTTAACGCAGAAATTAAAGCGGGCATCGTTAAAGAATACCAAACGGCTGAAGGCGATACCGGTTCTCCAGAAGTTCAGGTTGCCTTGTTGACGCACAACATCAACGGCCTACAGCCTCACTTTAAAGAAAACAAAGGTGATCACCACTCTCGTCGTGGTCTGATCCGCATGGTAAACCAGCGTCGTAAATTGCTGGATTACTTAAAGGGTAAAGACATCGCTCGTTACTCTTCTTTGATCAAGCGTCTTGGCCTACGTCGCTAAGCCTGCTGATAAAAGTACATTAACCCCCTCACGGGGGTTTTTGCTTTTTGTGCTCTGCTCAGAGTCACAAAAAATCGCAGCGGTAACAAAAATGATTACCCTGTTAAGAAGTTAAATA
>CAJXIK010000302.1 GCA_913054445.1 uncultured Bermanella sp. | reverse complement strand
GCCTCGGTAATTTGATCGGTGATGATGGTGATGATCTCACCCGCTTTATCTTTGTTGATGTCTGCTTGGTCTGCCACGTAGGCGGCTAGTTCAGGCTTGCGCATGTTGCTGATCCCCTTTTTATTTTAATTATCAACGCTGGCTGGCCAGCAATCCCTGTGTGATTCATCTTTTCAGCAACACAGTGTGCGGTCAAGACATAACCAAGTAAATTGCCACTCAGTCCTTAAATTACGCCTATCATGTGCCGCCGAGTTAGATTTCTACCATCTCGAAGTCATCCTTCCCCACGCCACAGTCTGGGCATAACCAGTCAGCGGGTACATCACCCCAGGCGGTTCCCGCCGCTAACCCTTCTTCTGGGCAGCCTTCGGCTTCGTCGTAAATCCAACCACAGACAATACATTGCCACTTTTTCATCGTTATCCCCTACCACTGTATAAATTAAGGCGGCGCAAACTCTAACCAATATCGGCCCTGTTTTGTACTTATTTTATGCACATCTCAGCATTGAGCTAGTAGCCCTCTGCCGTCACTTGCTTTCGGCCTATGAGTGATACATCCTGTGGCCGCATTTTTTTGTAACGACCCGACCATGCCATTAACGTTTTCAACTGCCCTCAGCCAACCATTTTGTAACGACCCGACCATGCCATTAACGTTTTCAACTGCCCTCAGCCAACAGGCTTGGCTCGACTTGTCTCCCATGCCCCACAGCCTAGTGGCTCGGCCTTGGCGAGCATGGTTACTCGACAAGGGCTCGCTCACACAAAATTTAAAAGACCTAAGCCCGGGTCACTTCGATGTGCGCGTGACCCATAGCGGTTTTACCCGCCCCTCGTTATCCGAGGCCCGCGCCTTGGGCATTGCGGTGAGACAGATGGTGTATGTGCGAGAGGTACAACTGCGCATTCGACAGCGCGTGGTGGTGGTGGCCCGCAGCGTCATTCCACGCAGCACCCTCAGCGGTGCCGAACGCCAACTTTTGCGCTTGCACAACAAGCCGCTGGGGGAGTTTTTATTCGGCCATAAGCACATGTGGCGCAGCCGTATAGAAGTGAAGAAGGGGCGAGTAAACCAGCAACCGGTTTGGGGACGACGCTCCATCTTCAAGTTAAGTGGCAAGCCCCTGTTGGTGAGCGAGTATTTTTTGCCGAGCCTGTTAGAGGTTCGCCCCTAATACAGGTACTATGGGTCATCGACTGACAATATTCGGCACGCTCTCCATGAACTGGTTAACCGATCGCTTCCCCCGTTTGCCCTTCTTCATCCAACTGATGCGCCTAGACAAGCCCGTGGGTATTTACCTGCTGCTATGGCCCACCCTGAGCGCCCTGTGGATTGCCGGTGATGGCCACCCCAGCCTCAGCAACCTGATTATCTTTGTGCTGGGCGTGATCCTCATGCGCAGCGCGGGCTGTGTCATCAACGACTACGCCGACCGCCATGTGGATGCACATGTGGCGCGTACCCAAAACCGACCGCTGGCGCAAAAGGTTGTCTCGCCCCGCCAAGCCCTTATCTTGTTTGCCTGCCTGTGTGCGTGTGCTTTCATGCTAGTGTTGTTCACCAATGAATTCACCATTTACCTGTCGTTTGGCGGCTTATTATTGGCCTCTCTATACCCCTTCATGAAACGCTACACTCACTTGCCCCAGGTGGTATTAGGGGCCGCCTTCGCCTGGGCGGTGCCCATGGCCTTTGCCGCCGAACAAAATCAACTGCCCGACGTGGTGTGGTTGCTGTATATCGCCACCCTCACCTGGACCGTGGCCTACGATACTCAGTATGCCATGGTGGATAGGACAGACGATTTGCGCATCGGGGTGAAGAGCACCGCCATCTTATTTGCCGAGGCCGACAAGACCATTATCGGTGTGTTGCAAGCCTTCACCCTCGTTAGCTGGTTGCTCATCGCCACAGAAATTGCCGCTGGTTGGCCCCTATATATCGCCATCGCCATAAGCGGCGGCTTCTTTATTTACCATCAGAAACTCATTAAAAATCGCCAGCGTGAGGCCTGCTTTAAGGCCTTCCTCAACAACCATTGGGTGGGTGCTTGCCTGTTTGTCGGCTTGCTTGGCCATTACTTACTCTAAGGTGGGTGGTTATCGTTTCCG
>CAJXIK010000301.1 GCA_913054445.1 uncultured Bermanella sp. | reverse complement strand
CGCTTAATGGACCAGCCTTCATAGGCCATAAGAACATCTGGAGTGGCAATATCTACAGCACGAAGTGAGGTTTTCATGGTTAGCTCCTAGTTGTTATTGTCAATATACTGCAAGCCGCGACTCTGGGGAAATGGAATTAAAAACAGATTCGCGCACAGCCCTATTATAGATAATAGCTGCTTTATTTATGCGCCAGCGAAGAGGTTTCGTGTTTCTATTTATTAGCGGCCAAAGTGAATCGATCCATGGCTGGGGTTGATAGCAATGAGGTGATTTTTGGCATGGATGCCAAAGCAAGCCCCCATGGAAGGGTCAACGGCGACCTCAGTGCTGTCAATTCCAGTCATGGGTAAGCGGATTCCATGTATCCACGCTGCATATTTTTGAGGCTCTACACAATTGCACCCGCGACTTAATGTTCGCTAAAATAAATATCCCCATAAAAAGCCGTGGCCATGCCCGCGCTATTATCGGTATCGGTCATGAGCGCCACCGCATCCAAGTAACGGTAAGCCTGCTGGTTGGCCTCAGCACTGCCCTTGTCACCAAACAGGGCGATTAAATCCTCATACACGTTGCGTTTTTCTTGGAACCATTGCTGCACTGGGTGCTCTACACCACGCACCGCCAGCATCTTAGCATTCGCCCCCACGAAGGCATTATCCCAGCGACTGCCCGCCCGCTGATTGCTGGACCACACATAATTGAGCGCGCGGGTCTGCCAGATGCGCCAGCCGCCGTCTTTCACGACGTACAGGCGAGCGGCATAATCGTCGCCGTCTTTACTGGTTTCATCTAGATTTTTAAGGTTATTCTCGATGCGCCACGACCAATTAATATAAGGGGTTTGCATGAGATCTATGCTGATTTCCTTGCCCAAGCCAGAGGCGCTGTTGTCGCTGTGGGCACTTAACACCGTGAGCTCTCCCTCGGCTCGGCCTTCCTGCGGGGCGAGCATGATTTTATATGTCGTCGCCCCGGCAAAAGACTTTTCCTGCCAACCAGCCAGCTGCCCCTTGGAAAACTCGGCTACAAGCAGGGGCTGGGCCAGACTCATGGCCCCACACGTCAACAACAGACAGCTGCCTACCAGCACCTTAATTAACCTTTTACTTACCATGTTCATATACCCTCCTCTGCTAGCATGTCTGCAGTGCCGCCCCGCTGAAAAACTCAGCAGCTGAGCGCCAACCCTGCTAGAATTGGTCAAACCACAGATTAACCCCTTCTAAGCTCGGTATTCCATGAAATTACTCATACGCAACCTGTCTCGCTCCACCAGTGAAGACGAAATTCGCCGTATTTTTGCATCCTACGGCCAAGTGCAGTCTTGCAACCTAGTATTGGACAAAGCCACGGGCAAATCCAAGGGTTTTGGCTTTGTAGAAATGCCCAACAACGGCGAGGCCAAACAGGCGGTGAAAAACCTCAATGGCATGGAGCTGGGCGGCAAGAATATCCGCGTTAAAAAAGCCGAAGAGGTTGTAGACTAGCCCTGCGCTTATTAACCCACCGCTGGCTGAGACGCCAGCTCATCAAACTGGGCCACCGTAATCATGCGGCCGGTGTGGTTATCCCACAGTATATGTTTGAAGGCCGCCCCCACCTGACTAAGCTTAATGCGAGTAACAGAGTCAAACAGGTGCTTATATTCCTCATGGCAAGCCACCAACTTGTAGTTGGGGATGCGCGCCGAAAGGTGGTGAATATGGTGATAACCAATGTCGGCGGTAAACCAATGCAACCACTTGGGCAGGTCCAGATAGCTAGTGCCTTCTAAGGCCGCGCTATAGTAGTTCCAACCCTCGTCGCCGCTGGCATAAGAATCCTCGAAGTTGTGCTGAATGGTAAATAAAATAATACCCAAAGCCCCGCCCAACGACAGCACCAAAACATACACACTTAAAAACGGTGCCCAGCCAAAAAACGCGCACGCTAATGCGAGGCTCGGCAACAGCACGAGGTTATTGCCCGCCATGTGGCGATACTCGGACCAATTGGCCCAGTAGCGTGTCTCAAAGCTGGCGCTTAATGCGGCTAACGAGGGCGCGTCTTTCTGCAATTTGTTTTTCAACACATACATCACAAACTGCACACTGCCCTTGGCCCAGGTAAACCTTGG
>CAJXIK010000300.1 GCA_913054445.1 uncultured Bermanella sp. | reverse complement strand
TGCTAGTGGGCGCAAGCCCGTGGGAGTTCGAGTCTCCCCATTCGCACCAACTTTTCCCTTTTATTTTACCCGTCATCTTAGCCGTTAATCGTGGCTTTACGCTTCTTCTTATAACCCTTACCCGTGCTTTTTTTATTTTTAAACGACGACACTTGTGCCTTCACCCCTTGCAGAGCACTGGGAATATGTTGCTTGGCTTGTGCTATCAGGGTTTGCAAATGCTCGTTCATGGGGCTCATGAATCCCAGGTAATTGAGCTGCTTAACGCTAATGGCATTGAGTTGTTGCTCCCATTGGGCGGTCATGTCTGGGGTAATGGCCGAGCGCGGCAGGCTTTCGATGAGCGCCTGGCCGACCTCGGTGGAGACTATTTTTTTGCCCTGACGCACTAAAAACTGGCGTTTAAATAGCAACTCTATGATACCGGCGCGGGTGGCCTCGGTGCCCAGGCCATCGGTTTCTTTGAGGGTTTTACGAATCTCTTGGTCCTGTACGAAGCGCGCGATGCCGGTCATGGCTGCTAATAAGGTGGCATCGTTAAAGTGCTCGGGTGGTGAGGTGTGTTTATCGAGGATGTTGGCTTGCAGGCAACGCCAGATCTCACCTTGCTGTACTGGGGGTAACTCGTTCACTGGCGACGCTGTCTGCTCTTTGCCATACAGAATTTTCCAGCCCTGTGCCTGTGGGGTGCGAGCCGAGGCCTTAAACAGGCCCCCTGCAATAATGGCGCTGATTTTGGTTTGTGCATACTCAAAATCCGGGTAAAACTGCATTAAATATTGGCGAGCGATGTGACGATAAATTTGTTGCTCGGCCTTATTAAGGCGATGCACATCCATCTTTTTTTGCGTGGGCACGATGGCATGGTGGGCGTCTACTTTCTTGTCGTTCCAGGCCTTGCTACGTAAGCCGTGGTCGGCGGCTTGGCAGTGGGTCGCCAATGCGTCACAGCTGCCAGCTATGGCGTCGATGACCCCCGCTGCCATGGCATGCTGCGCCACCGGCAGGTAGCGGCTGTCGGATCTCGGGTAGGTAATTAATTTGTGACGCTCGTACAATGCCTGGCACACATCTAATACTTGTTTGGCATTCATGCCATAGGCTTTGGCGGCCTCAATTTGCAGTGTAGATAGGTTAAAGGGCAGGGGCGGCGCTTGCCTCTTATTTTGTTGGCTGACCTCGCTGATGAGGGCATCCTGATCTTGGATACGGCCACAGATGTTCTGCGCTAAGGGGCGATGCAACAGGCGTTGCTCTGCATCTAGGTATTTTTCGCAGGCGGCACTGGCCTGCCACTTTAATGTGAATTGCGCACCTTGTTTACCGACCAATGCCTCAATTTCATAAAAATCTTTTGCCGTAAAACCCCTGATTTCTTGGTCACGTTGCACCACTAAGCCCAGTAGTGGGGTCTGTACTCGGCCCACAGATAACACCCCCTTATAGCCCGCCTTACCCCCTTGTATGGTATAGGCGCGGGTCATGTTCATGCCAAATAACCAATCGGCCCGTGAACGGCACAGGGCCGACACCGACAAGGGAATAAACTCTTGGTTGCTGCGCAGGGACTGTAAAGACCTTTGCACCGCCTGAGGGTTGAGGTCGTTAATTAAGAGTCTTTGCATGGCATCTTTCTTGGCCCCCTTTACCCCAAAATAGCCAATGACTTCGTCCACCAATAATTGCCCCTCACGGTCGGGGTCACCTGCGTGTACGATCTGCTTGGCTTGCTTCACCAATTTGCGCAGCACGGTCAGTTGCTGGCGGGTGTTGCGCTTGGGGTTGAGCTGCCACTGCTGGGGCACGATGGGCAAGTGTGCGAGCTTCCAGGATTTGTAGGCGGCATCGTAGGCATCGGGTTCTGCCTGTTCGAGCAGGTGGCCGATACACCAACTCACCACATCGCCATTGCCCAGCTCGATGTAACCGGGTTGCTGGCGGTGAGGTTTGGGCAACACGGCGGCGATGGCGCGGCCTAGGCTGGGTTTCTCGGCGATGTAGAGTCTCATGGTCTTAACTGTATATACAAACAGGTGTTTCTTCAAGTGCCAGGGCAATCGCATTAAAATTTAAGTCGTACCATTGCGTTTCCCCGCCAGCCTGAAATGGTGCTATTTCAGTTTGCG
>CAJXIK010000299.1 GCA_913054445.1 uncultured Bermanella sp. | reverse complement strand
TGGGGCAATTAAATAAGGACATCAACAACTCTTTTGCGCGACTGGCGTTAACCGAAGAGCAAGAAAATCACTTCATGGATTTGCTCAATAAAAGCACCGACGAACTATTTAAGATCGCCGGGGCAGACACTGAATTAAAAGATCAATTCGAGGCCATCAGCTCCAAACTGTTTGGCATTATCTCTAGCCAGCAATCATAACTCGTCTTTAAACCAATGTTCGGTGCGATTCACGAAAGCCACTAGGCTTAACATCACCGGCACCTCCACCAACACGCCCACCACGGTAGCCAAGGCCGCACCCGAGTGCAAACCAAACAAGCTAATGGCCACCGCCACCGCCAGTTCAAAGAAATTACTGGTGCCAATCATGCTGGCTGGGCCGGCAATATTGTGTGACAGTTTCAAATACTTGGCCAGACCATAGGCGATAAAGAAGATACCGTAGGTTTGAATAATAAGGGGAATGGCGATCAACACGATGGCCTGGGGTTTATCGATAATCGTCTGCGCCTGAAAACCAAACAGCAATACCACAGTGCTGATTAAACCCACCATAGACCAAGGGTTTACCTTGCTTAAAAAGCGCTCTAGCTGCTGGTGGTCGTCCTTTTTATCCAGCATTTTACGCGTGATGATGCCCGCCACTAAGGGCAGTAATACATACAAGAGCACAGACATTAACAAGGTTTGCCAAGGTACACTGATGTCGCTCATGCCCAACAGTAAAGCGGTAATAGGGGCGAAGGCAAACACCATGATGATGTCGTTCACACTCACCTGCACTAGGGTATAGTTGGCATCGCCCTTGGTCATCTGGCTCCACACAAATACCATCGCGGTACAAGGGGCCACCCCCAACAAGATCATACCGGCGATGTATTCCGAGGCGGTGTCGGCATCTACCCACGAGGCAAAAAATACCTTAAAGAATAACCAGCCGAGCGCGGCCATAGTAAAAGGTTTTATGAGCCAGTTGATGATAATGGTCAACAATAAACCCTTGGGTTTTTTACCCACATCCTTAATCGAGCTAAAGTCGACCTTGACCATCATAGGGTAAACCATGAGCCAGATTAACAGCGCAATAAGAATATTTACCTGGGCGTATTGCCAACCGGCAATCACCGCAAAAACATCTGGCAAAGCATAGCCCAGGCCGACACCGGCGATGATGCCTAGCCCGACCCATACCGACAAATAGCGTTCAAAAATTCCCATGATTCACTTCGGCCAGAAAGCTGGCCGCCTACAGTTATTGAATTATTTTTTTGCAAAAAAATCGAGCGCTAGCCCTCTGCGCCTAACTTAACCAGTTCGGCCTTTAAGGCACCACCGGCCAGATTTTCTAAATCTAGACTCAGCATGGCCTGCACGCGTCTTTCAATTTCGGCCATGCAGTTTAAAAATTCGGCTTGCACCTGTTGCTCACTGCCCTGCACTTTCGAAGGGTCTTTTAAACCCCAGTGCAGCTTAATGGCCTTACCAAACCATGCAGGACACGCCTCTTGGGCGGCGCTGTCACACACGGTCACCACCACGTCGGCGTTAAAGTCTTCGAGTTCATGCCACGACTGACTGGCTAAACCTTGGCAGGCAATGCCCGCCGCCGATAAGTACTTAAGGCTCAAAGGGTGAACCTCGCCCACCGGCTGGCTGCCCGCGCTGGCAGCCTGTATACGACCGGCAGACAGATGATTAACGATGGCTTCCGACAATATGCTGCGGCAGCGGTTATGGGTGCATATAAATAAAATCTTCATTTTTTTTGGCGTGCAAGCACGCTCCTCAAAGGTGTCTTTTAATAATCTGGTTCGCGTGCGAGGCATCATTAACAGCAAGCGGCGGTGCGCATGGGCTCATCTACTAAATTTAAACGGGTTACTAAGTCGGCCAGTTCTTTTTCACTGGCGGCCATGGCCTGCTCGATTACCACATAAACCCACGGCGATAACTGTGGATTCACGCGGTAAAACACCCACTGTCCAGATTTCCTATCCAACAACAGTGCTTGCTTTTTTAGGGCCGCCAAGTGACGACTAATTTTCGGCTGCGAGACCCGCAACGCATCGGTTAACTCACACACGCACAGCTCTTTCTGCTGACTCACCAACAACAAGATAGTGAGGCGGGTGTCATCGCTGAGACACTTAAATAGCGCTAACGGGCTCATGTTCATCTCCTAGCCCGCCTAAAATCGGGGTGGGCTTTAATATATGGCGAATCATATATACGCTAAAACAGATATACAAG
>CAJXIK010000298.1 GCA_913054445.1 uncultured Bermanella sp. | reverse complement strand
AGCGGCGCATAAAAAAAGGCCTCCCGTAGAGACCTTTTGTGATTTAGCCTAGCGCTAATGCTGGGGTATTACTTACCCGATGGACGATTGCCTAGGGTAATGTGTTTGGGGCCGGCAATACCGACTTGGCCGCTGACACCAGTATTCACTTGTTCTACCTTGCCACCTGACGCTAAAAAGGCTGCGGTCTGTTGTTCGATGGAAAGTGACGTCTCTACTGCATCGGGCTCTTTCTTCTTGGCTGTACGTGTCAATTTTTTCGCCATTGCGGGCCCCTAAAGCGTGATATGGTCGGTTATTGTACATGAATCTAGCCTTAATTGGGTCGAAATCCCAATTAAGGCTAGATTATTTCATAATATTTACCTAATCCCTTGTAAAATAAGGGCTGTAGACTAGGGTCGCTTTTTGTCTGACGAGAACGAAAAGCTCGGGGTATGTGCCCAATCATTGGCGATTTATGACTATCGCATTTTAACGTATACTGGCTGTACTAATTTATAACCTAAAACATTCCATATCAGGTAAAAATATGAGCATTCAAGAAGTGGCCATCGCCAATAATCAGAAAAAAAGACTGTTATCTGTCGTGAAGGACGAGGCCGTGCTGTTTCAGGACGAAAATGGTGAGCTAGTGGTAAACGTCGCCCACTATAAAGCGTTTAAAAAAGAGTTGGTAGTGCTCAAAACCATGAAGAAAGGCGTGGACATCACCCCCATAGAAACCATAGTGGGGGCAGGGGTGTTGAATTTCGATGCCGAGTATTTTGTATTTAGCTGATCGCTCACCAGCTGGCGGGTTCACCTCTGTGAGTCACGCCACGGCGCGTGTATCGCTGGGCCTGTAGTAAGGAAGTATAAGCGAGTATGCTCAAGGCAGAGGTGACGTATGAAAAAATCAAAAAATGTGGTGTCCCTAGCCGATGCTCGTCGGCTTAAGAACCATGAGCTCAAAGAAGAAAAACTGGATGCCATGGCCCAGCGCTTCGAGACGGCCATGCCCACTAAGGCCACTCCGCTAAAAGATTTTTTACGCAAGAAGAAAAACAAGAAGAAGCGTTAGCGTCGTGGCCGAGAGGGTTATTTTTGGGTTAAATACAGTCCGCACTCAATATGGTGGGTATAAGGAAACTGGTCAAATAGGGCAAAACGCTCCACCTTGTGGGTTTCACTCAACACCTTAAGGTTGTCCAACAGGGTGTCTGGGTTACAGGAAATGTAGACAATGTTGGGGTACTGACTAATCATCTTGCAGCTCTCTGCGTCTAATCCTGCCCTCGGTGGGTCTACCAGCACCGTACCAAAATTGGCATTTTCTAAGTCCAGATCCTGCAGGCGGCGTCTTAAATGCTGGCCGCTCATGTGTGCGGTGAACTCCTCGGCGCTGACGCGGGCAAAATCTACGTTGTGGATGTCATTCATGGTTTTGTTGTCATTGGCGGCATTGACCGAAGTCTTGCTGATTTCGGTGGCCACCACCCGCTTAAATTGATCCGCGAGCGCGATGGAGAAATTACCGTTACCGCAATACAGCTCTAGCAAGTCCCAATCACTGCCCTGCACACAATTGCGTGCCCAGCTGAGCATGTGTTCATTCATGCGGGCGTTAGGCTGAGTGAAGCTGGCTTCTATCTGCTTGTATTTAAGCAGCTTGCCATCCACGTTCAGCTCCTCGATGACGTATTCTTGATCCAGCAGCAGGCGCATCTTGCGAGCGCGTCCGATGAGGTGGATGCCCAGTTCGTCTTTGAGTTTACGCGCCACCTCCGTCCATTCATCATCCAGCTGGCGGTGATAAATCAGCGTCACCAACATCTCCCCCGAGAGAGTGCTTAAATATTCGATGAGAAACAGTTTGTGGCTTAATATCTTATTGCCATTAATAGCGGTCATGACCTTGGGCATGAGTTCACATATAGCTTGGCTGGCGATGGGGAAGTCTGTGATCTCTATGGGGTCGGTTTTAGTGCCCGGTTTAAACATGGCGTGGAAGCAGCGATCACCCTCATGCCACACCCTGAACTCGGCGCGCATGCGAAAATGCTCGGCTTCGCTGGCAAACACGGCTAGCTCGGGCATCTCAAAGGGAGCGAAGGTCTGCTCTATTTGGTGTTTTTTTTGTGCCAGTAGGGCAGGATATTGATCACTTTGAATGGGCTGCATTAAGGCTTACCTGGCACAGGGTAGGAAATTTGGCCGCGCATTATAAGTTAAAGCCGGAAAGCCCTCTAGTGCTTACCTAAAACAGTACTACTTAGATTTGTACAGGTCAAAATAGCAGCTAGC
>CAJXIK010000297.1 GCA_913054445.1 uncultured Bermanella sp. | reverse complement strand
ATCGCGACCCTAGCACAGCAAGGCATTACAGCATGAGCCTCACCACCCCCAGCCACATTCAATTAACCGCAGACGGGCGCTTAAAGCACTTTTTAACCACCGAAGGCTTGAGCAAGCCCCTGCTCACCGAAATTTTAGATACCGCCGACAGCTTCATCGGCACCCAGGCGCGCAACGTCAAGACCGTGCCCCTATTGCGCGGCAAAACCGTGGTGAACCTATTTTTTGAAAACTCCACCCGCACCCGTTCTACCTTCGAGCTGGCCGCGCAACGCCTCTCGGCCAACATCTTAAACCTAGATATTGCCCGCAGCGCCACCAGCAAGGGCGAGACTCTCATGGATACCCTGTGGAATTTAGAATCCATGTACAGCGACATGTTTGTGGTGCGCCACGCCGACTCGGGGGCCGCGCATTTCATCGCCCAGCACATCACCCCCAACGTGGCGGTGATTAACGCCGGTGACGGCCGTCATGCCCACCCCACTCAGGCCATGTTAGACATGCTCACCATACGTCGTGAGAAGGGCCCGTTCGAAAACCTGAGCGTGGCCATCGTCGGCGACATACTGCACTCGCGGGTGGCACGCTCACAGATTTACGCCCTGAAGACCCTCGGCAGCAGCGACATACGCGTCATTGGCCCCAACACTCTGCTCCCCAAGGACATCGAAAGCCTCGGCGTGCGCGCCTTCAACAACATGGCGCAAGGGTTAAAGGGGGTAGATGTGGTGATCATGCTGCGCCTCCAAAAAGAACGCATGCAGGCGGCGCTATTGCCCAGCGAGGCCGAGTATTATCGGCTGTTCGGACTCAGCACAGACAAGCTGGCGCTGGCCAACCGCAACGCCATCGTCATGCATCCAGGCCCCATTAATCGTGGAGTAGAGATAGAGAGCGCGGTGGCCGACGGCCCCCAGAGCGTGATCCTCAAGCAAGTGAGCAATGGTATTCCCATGCGCATGGCCGTCATGGCCATGGCCATGGGTGGGCAAAATCAACTTCGACAGGAGGAGGTATAGCCATGCAGGTACAGCCTCAAAACAACATCGTCATTCAGGGCGGCCATGTTTTTGACCCTCGTCAGCAGCTAGACGGGGTGATGGATATCTTCATCGAAAACGACATTATCGTCGCCATGGGCACCCCCCCGCAGGGGTTCAACGCCGACGAAAGCATCGACGCCAGCGGCAAGATGGTGTTCCCTGGTTTTATCGACCTCAACGCCTTCTTGGGAGAGCCGGGCTTTAGCCAAAAAGGCACCATCGCCAGCGAAACCAAGGCCGCCGCTCAATCTGGCATCACCACCCTGTGCAGCACGCCAGACGGTAAGCCGGTCATCGACAGCGCCACCCTCGCCGCCTTAGTGCAAGATAAGGCCCAGCAGGCAGGCTTTTGCCGAGTGCAACCCATCGGGGCGCTCACCGCAGGCTTGCAGGGGGCACAACTAAGCAACATGTTCGCCCTGAAAGAGGCGGGCTGCGTCGCCCTGAGCAATCAGGACGCGCCATTTCAAGATGGCCGCGTCACCCAGCAGTGCTACCACTACGCCGCAGGCTTTGGCATACGGGTGTTTAGCACGCCACTGGACACCGCCCTCGCTCATGAAGGCTGCATGCACGAAGGCCCCACCAGCACTCGTTTAGGCTTAGCGGGCAACCCCCTCAGCGCCGAAATATCGAGCATGGCTCAGCAACTAATATTGTGTGAAGAGAGTGGCATCCGCCTGCACTTTAGCCGCATCAGCAGCAAGCGCGCGCTAGACATGGTCATTGAAGCCCAACAAAAAGGCCTCGCGGTGAGCGCGGATGTGGCCTTGGGCAGCCTCTATTTTAGCGACGAAGACTGCGCCGCCTACGACAGCCTCATGCATGTGACCCCCGTCTATCGTCGCCCGCAAGACCGCCAAGCCTTGTTGCAAGGGGTCAATGACGGCCAACTGTCGATTTGCTCGAACCATCGCCCCCATGAGTTATCCGCCAAGATGGCCCCCTTTGCCGCCACCGAAGCGGGCATCAGCGTGTTAGACAGCTTCGCTGGGGCCGTATTTAACCTCGTCGATACGGGGCAGTTAACCCTCGCTGCGGCCATCGGCGCGCTCACTTCTCTGCCCGCCGAGGTCATCGATCAGCCGGTGGGACAGTTAAAAGCAGAGGGGCGGGCAGACTTGTGTATCGTCGACCTGCGACAGGGCAGCGTATTGAATACGTCAGATCTAGCGTCCAAGGGGCATAACAACCCTTGGCTAGGCGAGCGGCTGGTGGGCAAGGTGGTATGTACCATCAACGGCGGGCACATCGTTTATCGGCTTTAAGCAGTG
>CAJXIK010000296.1 GCA_913054445.1 uncultured Bermanella sp. | reverse complement strand
AGAAACTGTGAAGCTCTTTGCTTAAGCGAGGCGCGCATCTTACAGTGTTTCGTTTGATGTTCAACCTCTTTTTGAAGGTTTGTTTTGAGGTCTTTCTGAGTAAGCCAAGCCAACAATTTTTACTTTCAAAATCAATCAGTTAGCAGCTAAATAGCGCTTGGCCGATCGAGGTGGCGCATTCTAGCTAATTAGCGCTCAGAGTCAACGGAAAAGATAAAAAATTAGTGATTAGCGGTGAGCACCAACATGCCCTGCTCTTCATGCATCTTGACGCGATTCAAGAAGCTCATGCCCAACAACGGGATGTCGGGGAAATTACCCTCGATGACGCTGGCCATGACGCCATACAGTTTAATGCCGCCAATTTGCACATGGTCGAGGCGCAGGATGTAGTTATTAACGATGCCATTGGCGGTGGAGCTGCGCCCTCTTTTACCCGAGGCGTAGTTAATGCCCAGCTTCTTGGCGGTTTCACTGCTTAAGCCTATGAAACTGGCACCCGTATCTACCAGCACCCTAATGGCGTGACCATTAATACGCGCCGATGCGAAGTAGTGGCCATTCTCGGCGCGGGGCAGGCGCACCACAGATTGCGTGGGTTCGCTATAGCTGCCGCTTAAGCTGACACCCAGTAAGAGCGTTTGTTGCCGACCATTGATCTCGACGATGGCGTGCCCACTATTAGACTCCACCAGCTTGATACCCGCTTTGGTCTGGCCAGCCTTAATGACCACACGCTGGCCATCCACCTCTAGTATGGCCATGCCATTCATTAATCCCACCGCCAAGACACTCGCCTTAATGTGCGCGGCGCATAAAAACACACAAAGCCCTATCACTACTCTTAGATGCCTCACGTATACTCCCTGTGGTTATTGCTTAGTTGGATTATAGACACATGTTATGGATCATCTTGGCCTGCGGCCTACTGGCTTTACTGCTTGGGCCACAGCTTTGGACTCAGCGTATTCTCAACAAATACAGCTCGCCGCGCGACGACTTGCCGGGAACCGGCGGCGAGTTTGCCCAGCACCTGATCAAACAGCAAGGGCTGGATGTGAAGCTAGAGATCACCACGGCCGGAGATCACTACGACCCAGCGTTAAAAACCGTGCGCCTACTCGAGAAAAACTTCAACGGCAAGTCGCTCACCGCAGTGGCCACCGCCGCGCACGAGGTGGGCCACGCCATACAGCACCAGCAGGGCATGTGGTTATTGCTGATGCGCACCCCGTTGGCCAAGATGGCGTTTTACATAGAGAGAATCGCCCAGCTGGCCCTCATTAGCACCCCGCTCTTGCTGGGCTTTATTCCTGCCATGGCACGCCTGTCTTTACTGGTGGCCATCGTCGGTATGCTCGCCAGCACCCTAGTACACTTGGTGACCTTACCCGTAGAATTTAACGCCAGCTTTCGTAAGGCCTTGCCCATCTTAAAAAATGGCGACTATTTATCGAAGGAAGATTACCGAGCCGCCCAGAAAATATTACTGGCCTGCGCACTCACCTATGTTTCGCAGGCGCTGGCGAGCCTGTTGAATGTGTGGCGCTGGTTACGCTTCATCCGACGTTAAGCGCTTAGTTAACCAACCACACCACTAGCTGTAGGCAGCCGAGGGCGATGAGGCCAGCCACGATGTCATCCAGCATGATGCCTAAGCCGCCAGCGACTTTTTCATCGAAGTACTTGATCGGCCACGGCTTAACGATGTCGAAGAAGCGAAACAAGACGAAAGCCAGTAGCAGCCAGCCCCAACCCGAAGGCACCAGCAATAGAGTTATCCACATGCCCACCCACTCATCAAATACGATGCCGCCGTGGTCGTGTACCTTTAGGTCCTTGGCGGTCTTATGACACAGGTAGATGCCCAGTAAGCTAGTGAACACTAGCACCGCCACATACATGGACAGTGACAAATCCTGCAAGAAGAACCAGTAAATAGGCAAGGCGGCGAGGGTGCCCATGGTGCCTGGGGCCTTGGGGCTCAAGCCGCTGCCGAGGCCGAATGCCAGCCAATGCACTGGGTCTTTAAAGTTGGGTTTAGGTAACTCGGACATTCATAACCACTCTATTCTTTTAGTGGCGCTAATATACCCATGCAGGATCACTATGACCAGATAACCCGGCCGGCGAGCTAGGGCAATCCCATTAAAATTAACGCCGTACCATTGCGGTTCCCCGCCAGCCTGAAATAACACCATTCCAAGCTCAAGCTTTACAAGCTGCGATGCTTTCAATAATTGAGACTTAGCAGCCAAAACACTTAGCTTGGCGGGGGGGCAGTTAACAGACGCACTATGATTATCGCAGGGCAATCGCATTAAAATTAAAGTCGTACCACTGCGCTTTCCCCGCCAGCCT
>CAJXIK010000295.1 GCA_913054445.1 uncultured Bermanella sp. | reverse complement strand
GGCTTGCTATAATTCGCCCCCATTTTAATTCCGAGTCCTCTGGCATGGCCCTCACCATTCTCTATCAAGACGCACACATAGTGGCGGTGAACAAACCCAGCGGTTTGCTGGTGCACAAGAGCTGGGTGGCGAAGGATGCCAAAGAGTTTGCCTTGCAGATGGTGCGTGACCAAGTCGGGGAGTTTGTCTACCCGGTACACAGACTCGACCGGCCCACCTCTGGGGTGTTGCTATTTGCCTTTAGTGGCGAGTTAGCGGGTATCATTCAGGATAATTGGCAGCAGAGCGAGAAGACCTATTGGGCGTTGGTGCGCGGCTGGTTAACAGACACGGTCTTGGTCGACCATGCCTTAAAGGGCATGAAGGATTACGGTCAAGATGAAGCCACATCACAGGACGCGCAAACCGAGTTTAAGCCGCTGGCACAGATAGAGATAGATGCCAGTATCGACCGCTATCCCAAGAGCCGTTTCAGCTGGATAGAAGCCACGCCTAAGCAGGGGCGCACCCATCAGATTCGTCGTCACCTGAAGCATATTAGCCACCCCATTATCGGTGACGCGAGATACGGCAAGGGCAATTATAATCGCTACTTTGCCCACGAATTGGATTGTCAGCGGCTGTTGCTGCACGCCCGCAGATTAGTGATTAACCATCCGGTCACGGCTAAGAAAATTGAAATTAACGCCCCGCTAGAATCCCACATGGGGGCGTTATTTACCCGCTTGGGATTCGCTAATCGTTAGCGCCCAGCGACATGCTTTGCCCTTCACGTAGGTGAAGCGTGCCCTGTAGGTGGGGGTAGGCCTCGGCTAGGCTGTCGACGATTTTCTGGAAGGGAACATCTTCGAAGGTGCCGTGCTCCTTGAGGTATTCCATGTGACGGGCCCCTGCGCCGTTATATTCGTGAAAGATAGAGTCATCCTTGCCGTTAAACTCAAGGGGCGCGACCCCCATGCGTGCGCATAACTTCGCGTCAAAGGCCGGTGTCGCCTTCACCCACTGGCCCTCTAAGTACAGCTCTATGAAGCCGTGCATCACAAATATATCGGTCTTTAACCACTCGACGAGCCCTGGGCTGGATAGATGATTGCGCACGTCGGCTAGGCCGAGGCGGGCAGGAATGCCATTGAGGCGACACACTGCCCCCAATAATACCGCCTTAGGAATGCAGTAAGACTGGCCCTGGTCTAGGCAATAGCTGGCCTTAAATGCATGCTCAGCCATGTCAAACACATAGGGGTTGTAGGCGACGCCGTCACGCACCCCATAATAAAGTGCCACCGCTTTTTCAAGGTCGCTCATGCCGTTTTTGATTAACTTGTCGCTAAACGCTTGGATGCCTGCATCGTCATAATCGTAAAATGAGCTACTGCTTAAATACGCTTGCATGAATATTCCTCACTAAAATGCCACTTAAAAGAGCCTGCCATTAAAGCGCGAAGCCTCCATGTGGCCAATAACCGCATCGCTCAAAATTCATGGTAATTGACGATAGGAGCCCAATCTTGCGAATCACCATATAACGGCCAGCAAGGTTGAATTCACGCTATTTTAAAACACGTGTATGAAAAAAAGCCCATGCTCACTGGGCTGAATAACGTTACCCACAGAAACTGTGGATAAAACTGTTGTTAACTCGTTGATAGACTTCTGTAAGCCCCGTAAAACCTGACCCTAGTATAAATTGGTTTTTTTTCAAACAATTAGTTTTATTGATGTTTTTCAATAGCTTAGCGTTGTCAATGGGGCGAACTAGGAATCGGCCTGTTTTTTTCGATGCAGGCTTTGGGGCGCTTAGTAAATGTGCATAACAGCTCGGCTAGATGCAGGCTCGAGGCCCTTTCGGGGCGTGTCTAAGTGTATCAGGCGGCTGTTGCTGGCAATTAGTGTCTAATATTACGTTGACGTAAACGTCAACTAGCCATAGACTGCGGCCATGACTAAAGAAATACTCGGCCATGAAGCTGGCGGCACTATCTACACTATCAGTGACTTATCTCAGCGCTTCGATGTCACCACCCGTGCCATTCGTTTCTATGAGAGTGAGGGAATGTTGAGCCCGCAACGCCAAGGGCAGAAACGCCTATACAGCCAAAGGGATTACATTACCCTCAAGTTAATTTTGCGGGGCAAGCGTTTGGGATGGAGTTTGGCGCAGAGCCGTGAATTGATCCAAATGTACAACCCAGCTAAAAATAATCAGGCCCAGTATGAAAAAGTATTGGAGATGGTGCAGCAGAGCCGCGAACGCCTACAACAACAACTAAGTGATATTGAAACCATGATGGACGAGCTGGATAACCATGAAAGCCAAATCCGTGACGCCATGAAGAAAATATAACGCCAAAAAAACAAAAAACAAAAAA
>CAJXIK010000294.1 GCA_913054445.1 uncultured Bermanella sp. | reverse complement strand
TACAGCGCGAATAAGCGGGTAATCCTCCAGCTCACACTGAAAGCGCAGGGCGTTATACACTTGCGGAATCAGGCAAACATCCGCAAGGCTAGGGCGAGCGCCCACACAAAACTGCCCCTGGCACTTCATCTGTCGTAACGACTGTTCCAGTGCGGAAAAACCTTGGGCAATCCAGTGACGGTACCAGTGCATTTTTTGCGATTCATCCACCGCCAAGTCCTCTTGTAAATACTTCACCACCCTTAGGTTATTAAGCGGATGAATATCCATGGCCACCTGATAAGCCAGCGCCCGCACTTGGGCTTTGGCCAATGCCTCGGTGGGCAGTAGGGGGGGATGTGGGTAGGTATCTTCTAACCATTCGATGATGGCCAAGGACTGGCTTAATCGCGGCTCGGGCAGGGCTAATAGCGGCACTAAGTGCTGCGGGTTCAGCTGCCCGTAAGCCTGTTCTCGTTGCTCACCGTCTAATAGATTCACCGGCACACTTTGCCATTCTAGCCCCTTTAGGTGCAAGGCAATGCGCACTCGGTAGGCGGCAGACGAACGGTAATAATCATACAGTTTTAGCATGGCGCAGCTCTCGTTTTTAGATAAGCGTAGGGCACAATTTTTTGCTGAATTTGGCCAAATATGGAGCGCCCATGAGCATCGCACATCTCAATTTTCACCTCATCGCCAAAGCGCATAAATTCGCTGCGAGGCTGGCCATGGGCGAGTATTTCCAGCATGCGCACCTCGGCCAAACAGCATGAACCATGGCTGCGATCCACATTCGAGACCGTGCCCGAGCCGATGATCGTGCCCGCGCATAATGGGCGGCTCTTGGCGGCATGATGAATGAGCTGTGGGAAATTAAAGGTCATGTCGATGCCCGCGTTGGGTTCGCCAATTAAAGTGTCGTTGAGTAAGGCCCGTAACGGCAGGTGCAGCTTGCCAGCGGCCCAATGGTCAGCCAGCTGGTCGGGCGTCACCGCCACGGGGGAGAAACTGCTGGAGGGTTTGGCCTGATAAAAGCCGAAGCCTTTGGCCAGCTCGCCGGGGATTAAATTACGCAGCGACACATCGTTGACCAGCATCAATAATTTAATGTGCTGCAAGGCATCGTCTACCGACACTCCCATGGGCACATCGTCCACGATGATGGCGACCTCGGCTTCAAAATCTATGCCCCAAGATTCGTCGCCTACCGCTATGTCTTCCCGCGGGCCGAGAAAAGCATCCGAGCCGCCCTGATACATGAGTGGGTCTGTCCAGAAGCTGGCGGGCATAGTGGCGTCGCGCGCTTTGCGCACTAACTCCACATGGTTCACATAGGCGCTGCCATCGGCCCAGTGAAAGGCCCGCGGCAATGGCGAGGCGCACTGCTCGCTGTTAAAGGGCTCACCGCTTAAGGTGCCTGCATTTAATTGCGCGTAGACCCGTTGTAATTTGGGCGCGCAGTCTTGCCAATTATCTAGGGCCATCTGTAGGGTGTCGGCAATATTGGTGACCGCCACATATCGGTCCATGGCATGATTCACCACCACCAGTTGGCCATCGCGACCCGCCTGCAAAGATGCCAGCTGCATAATATGTTATTCCTTAGGGGTTATTTTTTCGTTGTAAAACTGCCGTCGTGTAGCCAAGCGGCGTGCTGCGGTGCGCGCTTGGTTTTATCCCATTCATCAAGCATGGCGGGTGCCACCTCGTGGAGTTTTTCCAGCATGCCGGGGGCGGCGCTGTTCACCGCCAGCTCTAGGCGGTGGCCGTTGGGGTCAAAAAAATAAATGGATTTAAATATGGTGTGTTCTATTGGCCCCAGCACTGCCACTCCGGCTGCTTCAATTTTTTGCTTGGCTTGCTGTAATTCATCTAAGGTGTTGAGTTCGAAGGCGATGTGTTGCACCCAAGGAGGGGTGTTAGGGTCTTTTTGCATCTTGGGCGAGTGGGGCACCTCAAAAAAAGCCAGCACATTGCCGTGCCCCGCATCCATGAAGACGTGCATGTAGGGGTCGGCCGCCTTAGTGGAGGGCACCTGGTTTTCGGCGATGGCCAACTTAAAGTCCATGCCTAAAACCTGCTGATAGAATGCCACCGTTTGTTTGGCGTTATGGCAACGGTAGGCCACATGGTGAATACGTTGAATGTTCATTAGTTTGCCTTACTATATGGCACGCGGCTTATTTTTTTCCGCCAGCCTGAAATGATGGTGATTCAGTTTGTGGCCGCTGCGAGCCATCCTGGGGCGCTTCCTTAAAACATCCCTGTTTTAAAGACCTCAAACTGAACCACCATCATTCCAAGCTCAAACTTTACAATCTGCTAGGCCCTCAATAATTGAGAGTTAGCGGCTAACGTGGGTTTGGATCAAAGTTGGGTTTAGTGCTTTTTTAAGG
>CAJXIK010000293.1 GCA_913054445.1 uncultured Bermanella sp. | reverse complement strand
AACAATAGAGCATTAATTAAATTATGAATAAGAAAATAAGTGGCAGTTGTTTATGCGGCAAAGTTTCCAGCACGGTTACTGGCCCCTTCAAGAAGTTTTATCAATGCTTCTGTGATAGATGCCAGAAAAAAACGGGGTCCGCTTTTGCCTCATTGATGTTCACTACACCCGATAAGATTGAATGGCTCTCTGGCAAGAATTTAATTAAAAGATTTGATTTACCCGAAGCTGAACGCTTCAGTAATTGCTTTTGCACTAACTGCGGCTCTCAAGTTCCTTATATTAGTAGAGACGGGACGTTTTTAGTTGTGCCTGCTGGCTATATTTCAGGCGACCCTGAGATAAGGCCCGCGGCAAATATTTTCTGGGAAGAGCGACCCTGTTGGTTTGACGAAGGAGCATCAGCAGATACTTTTAAAGCTTATCCTGACTAAATTCAATACCTGAACTGCCAAGACAACCAAGCTGAGAGGTTTAGTTCAAATCACTAAACCTCTCAGCAGGCAGGGTAAGCTAGGCAGGCTCGGTAATGTTCTTATGCTCTACGATCAGAGCATCCACCACAGATGGATCGGCTAACGTTGAGGTATCCCCCAGCGTATCAAACTCGTTGGCGGCAATTTTTCGCAAGATGCGACGCATGATTTTACCACTGCGAGTCTTGGGCAGGCCGGGTGAAAATTGAATAAAATCTGGGCTGGCGATGCCACCGATGTCGCCGCGCACCCAGCTTTTTAATTCTTTTTTCAAGTCATCACTGGCCATCACATCGGCGTTCAAGGTCACATAAAGATAAATGCCCTGCCCTTTGATGTCGTGGGGGTAGCCCACCACAGCCGCCTCGGCCACGTGCTGATGAGCCACTAACGAGCTTTCTATTTCGGCCGTGCCTAAGCGGTGACCCGATATATTCAAGACATCGTCCACGCGACCGGTAATCCAGTAATAACCGTCTTCATCGCGACGCACACCGTCACCGGTAAAGTAGCTGCCAGGGAAGGTCTTAAAGTAGGTCTCGGCGAAGCGCTCATGATCGCCATAGAGACTGCGCATCTGTCCGGGCCAACTGTCTGTGATGATCATGTTGCCCGCGGCGACACCCTCTAACACATTACCGTCGTTGTCGACGATGGCCGGGGCTACCCCAGCTAACGGCTTAGTGGCAGAACCGGGCTTTAGGTCTGTGGCACCCGGCAACGGGCTGATTAAAATGCCGCCGGTTTCGGTTTGCCACCAGGTATCCACTATGGGGCAGCGGCTATTGCCTATGACCTTGTGATACCACTCCCAGGCCTCGGGGTTAATAGGCTCGCCCGCACTGCCCAGCAGTCTTAGGCTGTTGCGATGCGTGCCTGCGATGGCCTTATCGCCCTGCGCCATGAGCGCGCGAATGGCGGTGGGGGCGGTATAAAGAATGCTAACCTGGTGCTTATCGATGACCTGAGCCATGCGGTTAGCCTCGGGGTAATTGGGCACGCCTTCAAACAAGACAGTGGTGGCACCATTGGCGAGGGGGCCGTAGACGATATAGCTGTGGCCGGTAATCCAACCCACGTCTGCGGTACACCAGTAGATTTCGCCCGGCTGGTAATCGAACACTTGCTCATGGGTATAGGCGGCGTATACCAGATACCCGCCGGTGGTGTGCAGCACTCCCTTGGGTTTGCCGGTGCTGCCCGAGGTATAGAGAATAAATAAAGGATCTTCGGCGTTCATCTCGACACAGGGGCAGTCTGCATCGACTGATTTAAGCGCCTGAGCGTAATCTACGTCGCGCCCGGCGTGCCAGTTCACCTCACCGCCGGTGCGCTTGATCACCAGCACCTTCTCGACACACTCGGTACCGGCGATGTTTAGAGCGTTATCGACGCAGGCTTTCAACGGCACTTTCTTACCCGCACGCACCCCTTCATCTGCGGTAATCACCCACTTACTGTTGCAACCGGCGATGCGACCGGCCAAGGCATCTGGGCTAAAGCCACCGAAGACCACACTATGAATGGCACCGATGCGCGCACAGGCCAGCATGGCCAGGGTGGCCTCCACGATCATGGGCATGTACAGGGTGACCACGTCGCCCTTTTGCACTCCCATGCCTTTCAGCACATTGGCGAACTTGGCAACACTATCTTTAAGCTCGCTATAGGTGAGGGTTTGGTCATCGTTGGGGTCATCCCCTTCCCAGATGATGGCCGCCTGCTGAGCTTTCTCTGGCAGGTGACGGTCTACACAGTTATGGCAAACATTAAGGGTGCCGTCGTAGAACCATTTAATGTGTAAATCTTGCACATCGAAACTCACATCCTTAACCTGGGTATAGGGCTTGATCCAGTCTAGGCGCTTACCCTGCTGCCCCCAGAACGCGGCGGGGTCGTCCAT
>CAJXIK010000292.1 GCA_913054445.1 uncultured Bermanella sp. | reverse complement strand
CGGGCTTTCTTCTGCGGTTCTGTGGCGCTCCATTTCTTCAATAAAAACGGCAGGCTAAACTCGTCGGCACTAAAATAGTGACTGGCCAGCAGGCCGATGGCAATCTGGATGTCGCCACTGTTGCGGGTGCGGCGAAAACTGCGCTCTACCATGACGCCCCAGGCATGCATGAGGTGATGAATCACCGCCTCGTTGATGTTACTGGGCACGGTTATGTCGGCGTTGCCTTGCTCTAGGTGCTTTTGTAGGGCGTTTACTAGGGTGCTGGGGGAGAGGGCGCGCCCGACGCTGGAGGTGGTACTTTTTAACAAGGAGCGGTACACAGGGGGCAAATCCTTGTGCTGCGCAAATAAAAATAAGGCGCTGCTGTCCGTGCCGTGACTGATCTTAACCAAGCCGCTCCACAGTTCGGTAGCCGCGTACAGGTTGGCCAGATCTACCTGACGTAGCTGATTGGGTTTGCAGCAGCCTAGTAATAGCACCCGAGTATAGACATCCTGAATAGAGGTGCTGGCAATGTATTTAGCGCGGCTGTCTGTCACCGCGTGTTGTTGCAGCCCCTTAGTTTCGGCCAGGGCGTACATTTGGTGCAGCTCTAGCCAGGCATGTTTAGGCGGGTGGCTGTATAGCTGCAAGGCGCGCAGTATGGTTTGACTGAGGTCGCAGATGGCACGGTGTATGGCAAAGGCGAGTAATTTCGCATCGCCCCTCTTAGACGGGCTCGCTAATTCATCCACTATGATGCGCTTATAGCCACTGGCCAGTTGATTTTGCAGGGTTTGTGCGAGGCTGACAATTTTCAGGTCGTTGTCGGTGAGCATGACGGATTGCTTGAGGAAGCGTTTGCCCAGGGATTCACAGATGACATAGGTTTGGCTGCGAATCATCTCTAGCATCTGGTAGCGAGAGCGGGTGCTGATGCGCGTGGCATTGAGTTCGCGAGTGGCCTGAAACAACATCTTGGCAGCCACCCCCACGTTGGCCATGGGCAGCTTCTTTGCCCAGCCTTCGAAGTCACTGGGGCTGCCATCACAAAATGACAGTTGCTGTTGTTTGATGTCAGGAACGGATATGCGAATAGGGGGCTTTTGCACTTCCATGCTGGTTCTCTCATCTAATTTAGCCAGCAAGGTAACCCCACTTTTATATGTATTATAAGAGGGTTGGTACTTGTCTGGTGGCGACGTTCACTTATCCATAAGCGCTTATACTTAAATAGTAATAAGGAACAGCAGGCTTAGCCAACTAAATTGCGCCATATTCACCTTCAAGGCTGGATATTGGCGTGATTGGCGTAATTATGGGGGTTTTTGAGGGGCGTCCGTCCACTTCCCTCACCAACTTAGGCACTAAAAAGCCGGGTAAGCGCCCTTGTAAGGCCAGCATGAGATTCTGTGCGGCCGCTTGTTTAACCTCAAAGTGGTGAGCACCCACTACCGGGTCGAGCAGGTGCAGGTAATAAGGCAGCACGTGGCAGTCGAATAACCGCTCGCTTAAATTTACCTGGCTTGCTAAGTCGTCGTTGATGCCTTTAAGCAGCACCGCCTGATTTAAAACGTGTATGCCCGCTCGGTATAGTGTTTGCAGGCAGGCGGCCACCTCTTGGTCGATCTCATTGGCGTGATTGCAGTGTACTACCATTACTATTTTAAGGCGGCTCTGGGTGAGGTTGGCCAGCAGTTGCTCGGTGATGCGCGCCGGAATCACGATGGGTAGGCGAGTATGGATGCGCAGACGAGTGACGTGCGGAATGTCATCGATGGCATGAATCAGGCTTTGTAGGCGTTTGTCGTTGTTGGTGAGGGGGTCGCCGCCACTCAATATGACCTCGTTAATCTCTGGCCGCTGTTTGATATAGTTCAGTGCTTCCAGCCACTGCTGGCTACTGAGGGCGTTGTCGGCATAGGGAAAGTGGCGGCGAAAACAATAGCGACAATGCACCGCACAGCTACCATTGGTGATGAGCAGCACGCGGCCATGGTACTTGTGAATGATACCTGGCGTCTTGTTGCTGCCCGCCTCTCCCAAGGGGTCGAGCACAAAGCCCGCTGGTGGTGGCGCATTTTCTGCGGACAACGGCCAAATCTGGCGCAACAAGGGGTCGTTCACATCGCCTTTTTTAATACGCGCAAGAAAAGCCTTAGGCACGCGAATGGCAAAACCCTCGCTGGCGGTTTGCGCCGCCTGCACATAAGAGGCGGGCAGTGCCAACGCCTGCGCCAGCTGTTCGGCACCGCTCACCACATCGGCCAGTTGCTGCTGCCAAGTGCTTGTTTGCTTTGAGCTGTGCATAATTATGTCGTTCTGGGGTATCATTGCGAACCTATTTTTTAGTCATCCCAAATTTGGTGTTATTCATGGCAAATTATTCTACCAACGAAT
>CAJXIK010000291.1 GCA_913054445.1 uncultured Bermanella sp. | reverse complement strand
TCTTTCGTGGTCGCATATTAATCGAAAGCTGGGCGGCTGCAATCACTTTTTTTGAATCCAAGCCCTGCCAGCCTGACATGATGCTAATTCAGTTTGCAGTCGCTGCCAGCCGTCCTTGGGCGCTTTCTTAAAACATCCCTGTTTTAAAGACCGCAAACTGAATCACCACCATTCCAAGCTCAATCTCACCACCTGCACAGCCCTCATGATGAATGTGCAGGCATCACCCATTAAAGAGCGACTAAGGCCTCACCGACTAGGGTTTTGTCGCCATTTGCTTTGGCAGCCTGAATCTGGCAACGAGCGATACGCTCACCATCTTTCTCAAAAATTTCCACCACTTCACCGCTGCATGTAATCACATCGTGCAGTTGGGTAATGGCTGAAAATTTGTTTTGAAACTTGCGCAGCTTAGAGCGTGGCTGCCAATCTGTGATCATGCGGCCCAGGTAGGCCATGGACAACATGCCGTGGGCAAATACGTCTGGCATGCCCGCTTTCTTAGCAAAATCGGAATCGATGTGAATAGGGTTATGGTCACCCGATGCTCCAGCAAACAACGCCAAGGTAAAGCGTGAGATCGGCGGCAATTCTAAGCTTGGGATGAGAGTCCCTACTTTTATATCTGACATGATGACGTTCCTTTAAGCGTTGCGATAAACCAATGAGTTAACCGCCTTGGCGACTAATTCGTTGTCTTGGTTGGTGTAGCTGTATTCCAACAACACAAATTCTAATTGACCATTTTTCTTGTCAAACATGTCTATAATTTTTGACGATACTTTAATGGTGTCACCTGCATAGATGCAGCCTGGGTATTCAAATTCTTGTGAACCGTGCAGAATACGGGCGATGTCCATATCCAATAATTGCAGCACAGGCAGGAACTCTGGGCTTTCCATGTCTAAGGACATAGCAAAGGTCGGTGGCGCGGGAATATTTTTAAAACCGGCCTCTTGAGCGGCGGCGAGGTCACTATAAATTGGGTTCTCTTCACCAATTGCCTTGGCAAAGAATTTAATCTTGCCTTTTTCGACGTCCACACTATATGCGTTGAATTCGTGGCCAATAAACGTGCGATCGAGCATAAAACACCTCATGTTAATAATTGATATGAGCGAAAGCCCCCTTGTGCAAGGGGGCTTCTGTCTTAAATCCTGCTACCTAGTTTGCTTGGTAAAGGGTCACGACTGCCGCGCCACCTAAGCCTAGGTTGTGTTGCAGGGCGATCTTGGCACCATCAACCTGACGCTTGTCGGCTTTACCGCGTAACTGGTTAACCAGCTCATAGCACTGCGCCAGACCAGTAGCACCCAGTGGGTGACCTTTGGACATGAGACCGCCCGATGGGTTAACCACAAACTTACCGCCGTAGGTGTTATCGCCGTCGTTGACGAACTTAGTGGCTTCGCCTTCGGCACATAAGCCTAGGCCTTCATAGGTGATGACTTCGTTGGTGGTGAAGCAATCGTGCAGCTCTACTACATCTACTTCGTTAACATCGATGCCCGACTTCTCGAAAACACTTTGCGCGGCGCGCGAAGTCATGCCAGAGCCAACCAACTTAATAGGGTCAGTCCAAGTATCTGGCGTGTCGGTGCTCATGGCTTGTGCCACGATGGCCACATCGCTATTGATGCCGTGCTTCTTAGCAAAGGCTTCGCTACACACAACCGCCGCGCCCGCGCCACAAGTAGGTGGGCAGCACATAGTACGAGTAAGGTAGTCCATGTACACTTTCTTATCGTTCATAACGTCTTCGACGCTCATGGGCTTATTCAATAACGCATAAGGGTTATTCATGGCGTGATTACGCGTCTTAACCGAAACCTTAGCAAACAGGTCGGCACTGGCACCGTATTTTTCCATGTAATAATGGCCAGCCGCACCGAAACAACGTAAAGCGAGAGGCGCTTCTGGGTAGCCTTTGTCATCCAATACACTTAAGAAAGTACCGAATGGAGACTCACGGTCATCCCAATGAGAGCCCAGCGCACCCTTCTGCATTTCTTCGAAACCAAAGGCAATGGCACACTCAACCGCACCACTTTCTACCGCCTGACGGGCTAAAAATAATGCCGTAGAGCCAGATGAGCAGTTGTTATTTACGTTAACAACCGGAATACCGGTCATGAATGCATCGTACAATGCGTGTTGGGCACTGGTAGAATCGCCGTACACATAACCACCGAACGCTTGTTCGATGAGCATGGGTTCGATGCCAGCTTCTTTAACCGCACCCTGAATGGCCTTAGAGGCCATCACGCGGTAAGGTTCTTGTTGACCCGGCTTTGAAAATTTCACCATGTCGACGCCAGCTATAATTACTTTAGCCATCACTTTCTTCCTATTTTTATGTGAGTGTTGCGGTTAGTACTGCTTA
>CAJXIK010000290.1 GCA_913054445.1 uncultured Bermanella sp. | reverse complement strand
CCACTTAGTCGCTAAGTCTCAATTATTGACGGCGGCCGCAAACTGAAATAGCACCATTTCAGGCTGGCGGGGAAGGTGAGTTACCCTGACACACTCAGGTTAGACAAGCATCCCGTTTTCCCCAAGCAGGCGCTAGCTGGTATACTCGCGGCCAACTCTATTTGCCAGAATACCCCGAGGTACTTGTGTCCACAGACCGTTCCCTGATGACAGCCGAAGAATTAGCCACCGAAAAAAAACGCTTAGCCTGGCATAGTCGCCGTGGCATGAAGGAACTGGACGTGTTGTTGGTGCCCTTTCTAGCCGAAGTATACGATGACCTCAGCGCCCCAGATCAGGCCAAATATCGCAACCTGCTGGACCATCAGGACCCAGATTTATTTACCCTATTCATGCGCACTAGCCGTTCCGACGATGCCGACCTGCAATATATGGTGGACATGATTCTCAACCGTGTACAACCCAGTTAATGCCCGAGTCTTGCCCTCGCGGTGGTTAATCAGCGGCCTGTACGGCCTGCATGTGGTGCTGCTACTGGTGAGCCTGGGCAGCATTTCCGCCGTATTTTACCCTTATTTGGTGCCCCTGTTTGCGCTGCAAGCTTGGCACCTTGAACGCCTCTATAGTGGGCGCTTATTATATCTAAAGACCCGCCATTGGCGTTTTCATAACGGTAAGTGGACCCTGCAAGTGTTGCAGGGGTCGCCCGCGGAGCAGCGAGTCAACGAAGTGCAGGTGGCGTTACAGCACCTGTGGCCAAACCTCGTCATTTTCCGCTTTAAGCTCGACGGGCGCTGGCGCTGGGAAATTATCGTCGGCGATGCGTTGGATGCCGAATCGTTTCGCCAGTTGCGAGCGGTGCTAAACTTGAGCAACCAGCAGCAAAAATACCCAGGGGGTAAAGATGGACACTAACTCTGCGCATGAGTTTTGGCATGAGCGCTGGCATAAGAATGAAATAGGCTTTCACTTGCCCGAGGTACATAGCTGGCTAAAACGCCAATGGGCCAGCCTGTTGGAGCAGGGCAAGGTTAAACGCCAGGGCCGCGTCTTCGTGCCCTTATGTGGCAAGACCCTAGATATTGGCTACTTCTTGGCGCTCGGGCACAAAGTGGTGGCCTGTGAACTCAGTGAAAAAGCGGTACAGGAATTATTTACGCAGCTAGCCCTACAGCCCAAGATATCTCCTTGGGGGGAGGGCGTGTGTTATGAGGCGCAAGATTTATGCGTGTACGTGGGGGACATCTTTACCCTCAACGCGCAGACACTGGGCCAGGTAGACTACATCTACGATCGCGCGGCGCTAATCGCCTTACCCGCCAGCATACGCAAGGCCTATGCGGCGCAACTGGTGGCGCTCAGCCCTCGCGCGCAGATGTTATTGATCACCCTAGATTACTTGCAGTCACAGATGCCGGGGCCACCGTTTGCGGTGAGCGAGACCTACGTGGCGGAGTATTATCAGTCCGGTAGCAACCTTACGGTATTAAAGAAAAAAGAAATATTAGAGTACGAGCCCAGTTTTAAGCAGCGTGGCCTTACTCGTTTAGTCGAAACCATTTATTGGATAGAGCTTAATAATTAATGAGTAACAACATGTTGGAAATAGGCCGTTTTAACGAACTCACCATAGTGAAAGAATTACCTAGGGGTTTGCAACTCGATGGCGGCGAGGCCGGTGAGATCTTGCTGCCCAAGCAGTACGTCAAGGCGGGCATGGATGTGGGCAGCACCATAAAGGTGTTCATTTACCGTGACAGCGAAGAGCGTTTAATTGCCACCACCATCACCCCTTATGCCCAGGTCGGTGACTTTGCCTACTTGAATATCGTAGACGAAAGCCCGGTGGGGGCCTTCCTAGATTGGGGTTTGCCCAAGGATATTCTGGTGCCGTTTTCAGAGCAGAGCAATCGCCTAGAAAAAGGTCGCAAGGTCTTAGTGCGCGTCTATCTCGATGACTCAGATCGCCTCACCGCCTCGACTAAATTAGATACCTTCCTCTACGATACCGATGACACCGAGCGTTTTAAGAGCGGCGACCAGGTCAACCTAGTGGTGGCGGGTAAGACCGACCTAGGCACTAAGATGATTATCGACGGCGTGTACTGGGGGCTTATCTACGAGAGCGACATCTTCCAGGATTTAAGCCGTGGCGATAAATTGTCTGGTTTTATTCAGCGCGTGCGCCCAGATAAAAAAATCGAAGTGACCTTGCAACAGCCAGGGTTTGCTCGCATCGAGCCGTTAGGGCAAAAAATCTTAGACAAGCTCGCCAACGAAGATGCGGGTTTTATCCCCCTTAGTGATAAGAGTTCACCAGAGATGATTAAGCGCGTATTTGCTTGCAGTAAAAGCAGCTTTAAAAAGGCCATCGGTGGCTTGTATAAGCAGAAGCTGATTAACATCGAGCGTGAAGGGATTAGCCTG
>CAJXIK010000289.1 GCA_913054445.1 uncultured Bermanella sp. | reverse complement strand
GCGCGATCTTCCATTAGGCCCACATTATTGATGTCGGGTACCTTAGAGCAACCGACACCCGCGTCTACCCAACGAACCACATAGCCCAATAGGCCCTGACAGTTGTTGTCGATTTCATTCTGGATGAACTCAGGCGTGAGCGCGGCGGCGCTGGCTTTATCCATTAAAGGAATGGCCAAAATATCATCTAAAGAAGCGTGCTTACGGGTTTTGATTAAATCTTGCGTGGCGAATACATCGACCTCATGGTAGTGCAATGCGTGCAAGGTGGCAGCCGTAGGTGACGGCGTCCAAGCGGTGTTGGCACCGGCTTTAGGATGGGCGATTTTTTGCTCCATCATTTGGCCCATTTCGTCAGGGATAGGCCACATGCCTTTACCAATTTGCGCGCGACCTTGTAGGCCGGTTTCTAGGCCGGTGTCGACGTTCCAATCTTCGTATGCGCCAATCCAAGTTTGTTGCTTCATGATGGATTTAGCCACAAATGGACCCGCCAGCATGGAGGTATGCAGCTCATCACCAGTACGGTCTAAGAAGCCAGTATTAATGAAAACAACACGCTCGCTAGCGGCACGGATACATTCTTTAAGGTTAACCGTGGTGCGACGCTCTTCATCCATGATGCCCACTTTCAGGGTGTTGTTAGGAAGGCTCAGCAGGTCTTCGACACGGCCGAATAATTCGGTGGTGAAGGCCACTTCTTCGGGGCCGTGCATCTTCGGCTTAACGATGTTCACCGAACCAGTGGTTGAATTCTGGAAAGGGGAGTTGCCTTTAATGTCGTGAATGGCAATAAGTGCAGTGATCACACCGTCCATAATGCCTTCCGGAATCTCAAGGCCGTCTTTATCAATGATGGCCGGGTTGGTCATTAGGTGGCCCACGTTACGCACAAACAACATAGAGCGGCCTTTCACGGTGAACGTGCCGCCGTTTAGGTCGCTGTATTCACGGTCTGCGTTCATTTTGCGAACGAAGGTTTTATCGCCTTTTTTAAGCTCAACCTGCAAGTTACCCTGCATAAGGCCTAACCAGTTGCTGTAGGCCACTACCTTGTCGCTGGCATCGACCGCGGCCACGGAATCTTCACAGTCCATGATGGTGGTGAGGGCCGATTCCATGAGGATGTCTTTCATGCCAGCTGTATCGGTAGAGCCGATGGGGCTGGCGGCGTCGAACTGAAGCTCGAAGCTGAGGCCGTTGTTGGTTAACAAAATACCGGTGGGGGCAGATGCGTCGCCCTGATAACCGGCCAATTTGTCTGCGTCTTTAAGGCCGGTTTTAGAACCGTCGGCCAGTGTTACCACTAGCTTGCCCGCTTCGATGGCGTATTGGGTGGTGCCTTCGTGCTGGCCGCTGGCCAAGGGTGCCGCCTGGTTTAGGAAGTTGCGGGCGTAGGCGATGACCTTGTCGCCACGTACCTTGTTATAGCCCTTGCCTTTTTCGGCGCCGTTTTCTTCGGAGATGGCCTTAGTGCCGTATAGGCCGTCGTACAAGGAACCCCAGCGGGCGTTGCTGGCGTTTAATGCAAAGCGAGCGTTCATGATGGGCACCACTAATTGTGGTCCGGCCATCTTGGCGATTTCAGGCTCGACGTTTTGCGTGGTGGCCGAGAAATCGGCACCCTCAGGCACGAGGTAGCCGATTTCTTGTAAGAATATCTTGTATTCGGCGGCGTTGTGAGCCTTGCCTTGACGCTCGATGTGGTAGGCGTCGATCTTGGCTTGCAAGTCATCACGCTTGGCGAGCAAGGCGCGGTTTTTAGGGGCCAGCTCATGTATCAGAGTGTCGAAACCCGCCCAGAATGCGGCTTGGTCTAGTTCTGTGCCGGGGATGGCTTTTTCGTTTACGAAATCGAAAAGTTCTTTTGCGACTTGTAGGCCGCCAACTTGAATGCGATCGGTCATTATTGTGCCTCGAATTGATGCTGAACAGCTTGGCAATTCCTTGCTAAGCCATAGTTCTGCTTCTTGTAGCCCGTACTGTCTATGAATTCTGAAGGTGAGTTCAGTGTAGTGCGGCTTAAAAAGAGGGGCCAGATAATACAGGGGATTTACAATTAATTCATGGCGTGCGGCTGTATAGTCAGTATAGATGCGCTTTATAGCTATTGGCCTAGATCTTTGGCTGGGCTAGACTGAGGGCATGCAACAAGTTGAACTCTTTCCTGTTTCCAGCCCGTGTGTCGGTGTTTGCCAGAGCAATAGCAAAGGGTATTGCTTGGGGTGCCTGCGCAGCCGCATCGAGCGTCAAAAGTGGAACGATTTAATGCCCGCCGAAAAAATGCGCGTGCTAGATTTATGCGCCCTGCGCCGAGCGAAACTAGATGCGCTACTAAAAGCCAAAGAGCAAGCGAAAGCAGAAAAAAGCGCCCCCGAGTAGGGTTGCGCTCATTGCACCTGTCGATGGGCCTAATTCACCATACTAGATTGTGCGCAATTTAATATGGTGAAACCCTCCT
>CAJXIK010000288.1 GCA_913054445.1 uncultured Bermanella sp. | reverse complement strand
CACATGAGAAAGCAACATGTTAGTGCAGATATAGAAGACTCGACCATAGATATGACCCCCATGCTGGATATTGTCTTCATCATGTTGATCTTTTTTATCGTCACCACCTCTTTCGTCAAGGAAAGCGGTGTCAGTGTGTCGCGCCCATCGGCGTCCACCGCACAAGAAGATAAAAATGGCAACATTATGGTGGCCATCAAACCCAATGGCGAAATTTGGGTCGATAAGCGCGCGGTGGATGTACGTTCGGTGCGGGCCAATATCGAAAAATTAAAGGCCGAGAGCCCACAAAGCGGGGTGGTCATCCAGGCGGATACCGACTCTCGCACCGGAATATTGGTGCAGGTCATGGATCAAATAAGGTTGGCAGGGGTATCGAATATCTCCATCGCCGCCGACCCAGGATTATAACGTGCGCTTACTCATAGTGACCCCCGCGGGTGTCTTGCTGGCCTTCATGGTTTTTTGGCTGATGCAATGGATGATACAACCGCAACAGGCGGGCAATCATGCAAGCGATGAGATGGCCATGGTGGACTTCATTCGCGCCCTACAAGACAGCGACAGCGAAAAGAAGCCGCGCCAAACCAAAGAGCCCCCCGAGCCGAAGATCCCGCCCATGCTAAAGGTGCCTGCTCTGCAACAAAGCGCCCCGCAGAAGCTGGATATTGCCATGCCCCATATCCATTCCTCGCTGGCCAGTTTTAAGGGGGATGCCATGGGCGGCATGCTGTCGGGCTACGGTTTTGGTGATAGCGATGTGATTCCCCTCGTGCAAGTAGAGCCGAGGTATCCGCCACAAGCCATATCAAGAAAGATTGAAGGCTATGTGGTGGTGCGCTTGAAAATTTCCAAGTTGGGAGCGGTGGAAGAGGTAACGGTCGTCGATGCCGAGCCGAGAGGGGTCTTTGAACGCGAGGCCATCAAGGCCGCTTGGCGTTATCGTTTCAAACCCAAGTTGGTGGACGGCAAGCCGGTGCCCCAAGTGGCGACATTGCCATTCGAATTTAACCTGGATAAGTAAGATTATGTTGCGCTTTTTTGTGTTTTTAATGAGCCTAGCACTGGCCACTCAGGCGTACGCTGGCTCATTGAGCCCACGCACCTACAACCAATTGAATGACATTCAGCAAAGCATCAACCAGCAGCCCGCTGGCGAGCTGCGTTTGCAGTTGTCTGCTAAGTTAGATGAATTGGCACAGAACCTAGAAGGAAACTCGCTGGGCTTGGCCCTCACTTGGCAGACCCATGCCCAGCTTCATTTGTTGGGCGAAGACTATGATAAGGCCAGTAAATATTTGTCCCGCGCCATCCAATTGCAAGGGCTAGACGGCGCCACCTTATTTCAGCTTAAGGCATTTTATGCGCAGACCCTGTTCATAGCGGAAAAATATGCCGGGGTGATAGAGGTGTTAACAGGCGTCATTGCCGCCGCCGATTATAAGGCGTCGGCGGCGGTTCACTCGTTGCTGGCGGCCGCCTATTACAGTCTCGATAACATTAACGATGGCCTGCCGCATATTGTTAAAGCCTGCCAGCTGGCAGGCAAACCTAAAGCCGCCTGGCTACAGATGGCGTTCTCCGGTTATTACCAGCAAAAGAATTACGCGCAGGCGCTCGCCTATAGCAACCAGCTCGTGCTCAACTTTCCCGCTAAAAAAGACTATTGGCGGCAAAAAGCCGGCATGCACCAGTTGCTAGAGGATTATGCCGCAGCCGCTGGCAGCAAAGAGCTGTCGTACACTCTGGGGTTTATCGTTAAGGAGTCGGACTATATTAATTTGGGGCAGTTGCTGGCCAGCCAGGGCAACCCCTATAAGGTGGCCACTGCCCTCGAGACGGCAATGAACAGCGGCCAGCTAGCGGCCAGTGAAAAATCATTGCGCCTCATGCATCAGGCCTGGTTACAAGCAAAGGAAATAGATAAGGCACGGGCCACGTTGCAGCGACTATTTGTGGCATTCAAACACCAAAAAGATGGCCTGCGCCTCATGCACTTTTTGGTGGATGCTGAGCATTGGCAGCAAGCCATTGTCATCGGCAAAGCGCTACACGCCCTCGCGCTAACGCAGAAACAAAGAGGCAGTGTGTTGCTGTTGGATGGCATTTGTCAGTATCGACTGGGCAATACTCGCCTTGCCCTCAACGCTCTGAGTAAAGCCATGGTCATAGAGACCTCAGCTAGCCAGGCGAAAGGCTGGATGATGTATATAAACCAGCTTCAACAGGGCTGATGTGAAACGTTAAGTGGATGCTTTAAATGAACCTGACTGCTCAGGGGTTTAGCTTGTCCTGTCAGCTTGGAGGTGCTATTTCAGTTTGCGGTCGCTGTGAACCGTCCTTGGGCGCTTCCTTAAAATGTCCCTGTTTTAAAGAGCACAAACTGAATCACCACCATTCCAAGCTCAATCCCACCATCTGCTAAGCCCTCAATGCCCGAGCAGCCAAAATAACTTAGTTCAGAGGTTGAAGCCGCGAATATACTAATCCTCCAATTCAATAAAAATGGGGGCGTGATCGCTGGGCTTATCCATGGCGC
>CAJXIK010000287.1 GCA_913054445.1 uncultured Bermanella sp. | reverse complement strand
AAAGAGCCGCCGTGACGTACTCGTTTGGACAGGCGTGTATTTTTTTATGTAATCTTTCCATCAAGGGGACAACCATGGAAATTAAAAATCAAGCGCCTGTGCAAGACGTGACCTTCAGCCAGAGTGACATCGACGGCCTCTACAAGACCATCTTTAATCGCCGCGATGTGCGCAGCCAGTTTAAAGCCGACCCCATCGCGGATGATGTGCTCGCGCGCATATTACAAGCGGCCCATCATGCTCCCTCGGTGGGCTTCATGCAGCCGTGGAATTTCTTGGTGATAAAATCCCCCGAAATTAAACAAAAAATTCATACCGCCTTTAGCGAGGCCAACGAAGAAGCGGCGCAGATGTTTGCCCAAGAAAAGCAGGAGTCTTATCGCTCTTTAAAGCTAGAAGGCATACTCGAAGCGCCTATTAACCTGTGCATCACCTGTGATCGCTCCAAGGCGGGGCCGGTGGTGTTGGGGCGCACTCATATTAAAACCATGGACCTATACAGCAGTGTCTGTGCGGTGCAAAACCTGTGGCTGGCGGCCCGTGCCGAAGGGGTGGGAGTGGGCTGGATGAGCATCATCAAGGAAGAGGCGTTTCATTCTATTCTGGGCATTCCCCAAGAGGTGGTGCCCATCGCCTACCTGTGTATGGGTTATGTGCGTCATTTCAATAAAAAGCCCGAACTAGAAACCGCCAACTGGCGTCAGCGCCTGCCGCTCTCCGAGCAGGTTTTCTTTGATCAATGGCAGCACACTAAAAGCGGCGCAGAGGAAGGCCTAATCGCAGAGCTAGACCTAAACGCCGATTTCCCGCAAAAGTACATTAATCCTCACCCCAGCTAATGGGGGAAAAACCCGCCCTGAGCCGCGCCTGCGGCAAGTCCCTACTCAGCTGCTATAGTTAAATTTCACGCCTGTAAAGGGCGTCAGTCTTTACTATGGCAAGGGTACACTATGGCAAGGGTACACTATGGCAAGGATAGTTATGCTACCTGCGTCTCGGTGGTCTTTAACAGGCTAGTGCGCGGAGTTAAGCTTTGAAACTGCATAGCAAAATATTGATCCCCCCCGCCTCTTTTGTCGCGCTGTTGTTTTTGGTCTTGCTGGTGTTCTTCTTTTTGCAAAAAAAGCAGCAGGATTTACTGCTTAACGTTAGTCATGACCTGCAAGCGGCGAGCGCCCTGTCTGCCGAACTCACCCTTTATTACCTAGTGGGTAAGGGTCAGCTGTTACAGTATCGTGATGATAAAAACGTGTCTCAGCTGGCGCAGTTGAAATTAACGGCTGAGCGTATTGAGGAAACACTGGCCGCCCTCAAGAAAAAATCCTTTGCGGCACAGGGAGAGCAGGCATTTAATGCCCTGCTCGAGCATCAGGCGAGGGTGGCCGGGATACAGGGCGAACTGATAACGGCGCTACAAGCCGGTAACGAAGAGGCCATAGGCCGAGTGTCGGCACGGTATTTCGTCAGCACCGAGCAACTGGAGGTAACGCTGTCTGATTTTTCTGGCCAGCGCCGTGACGATGTTAACTCGGCATTGCAGGTGCTTCAGCAAGGCAGTGGCGGGTACGAATTGTTGCTGATTCTGGTCTTCTTGCTTTCTTTGTTGTTGTTGCTAAGTGTATTTATTTTTTATAAAAAAGAAGTATTTAAGCCCATCTTTGCGCTGACCGACTGCGCCTGGAAAATTGCCCAAGGCTATCCAGAATACAAGCCCAAGGCAACCAATCGCAGCGACGAGATAGGGCAGCTTAATCTCGCCTTTCGCGTGATGACCGAGAACCTAGTGGCGGCCAACGAAGAGTTAGAAAAAAAAGTCATCGCCCGCACCCATGAGCTAGAAAGGTCTAATAACGAGCTAGAAAATTTCGCCTATATTGCCAGCCATGACCTCCAGGAGCCGCTGCGCATGATCGCCAGTTATAATCAGTTACTGGCTGAACGCTATGAGGGGCAGCTAGACGATAAGGCACACAAATATTTGGCCTATTCCGTCGACGGTGCCAAGCGTATGCAGAGCATGATTCGGGGCTTGTTGGAATACTCGCGGGCAGGGGCCGCCGAACCAGAATTAGAACTCACCGACTTAAGCCATCACCTCGATTTAGTCTTGCATGACCTACAGCCCATCATTGGCGAGACCGGCGCGCAGATCAGTAAGGCCACGTTACCCAGCTTAGTGGTGAACAGCCTGCAAATAAGCCGGGTATTTCAAAATTTAATTAGCAATGCTATTAAGTTTCATGACGGTGTCGCTCCACAGATTGATATATCGGTTAAGCAACATGAGTGCGAGACGATTTTTTGTGTGCAGGACAATGGCGTGGGGGTCGACACCGACGCCTTCGGGAGAATATTCAACTTGTTTGAACGCGCCCACTCTAGGCAAAAATATCCAGGCAGTGGTATTGGTTTGGCGGTGAGTAAGAAGTTGATCGAAAATCATGGGGGCCGCATCTGGCTAGAATCGAAGAAAAATATGGGCACTGCCTTTTATTTTTCCATACCCCATGAGCTGGCAGGTGTTGCGCAATAAGGGTTTTCACAAGGTTGTTATTCA
>CAJXIK010000286.1 GCA_913054445.1 uncultured Bermanella sp. | reverse complement strand
TACAACGGCATAGCCTTTGCCCTCACTATCAGGCAAAATTACAACAAGTAGGGTGTATACCGTTTTAGAGTAAATAAATGAGCGTGAATCAATGAGCCAAGCCGTTGCTGTAAACGATTATGATCGCTTTACTTTCGCCTTTTTTATGGCCGCATTACTGCACCTGCTGGTTATCTTTGGCATTGGCTTCAGCCTGCCCGAAAAACACAATAGCGCCACCACACTGGATGTCACCCTCGCCCAAAGCCACCAGCAAGACGCCCCAGATGAAGCCGACTTCTTAGCCCAATCGAATCAACTGGGCAGCGGCACCCTGCAAGAGCGGGCGCAGATGACCAGCAATGAGCAGGCCGACTATGCGGCGGAAGAAATCCAACACACCCAGCGCCTGCAACAAACCGCCAGTGCCCCTAAATCCCAACCCCAAGATAGCCATAGCGTCACCACTACCCTGGCAGACTTAGAGGTTCACAGCCGCCAGCTAGATCAGCTACAAGCTCTCGAACTGCCCGCCGGACAAAGCAAGAGCTTCTGGGAACGCAGTCTGGCCATCGCCAGCTTACAGGCCAAATTAGATAACCAGCAGCAGACCTTATCTAAGAAGCCGCGCACCCGTCGCCTAACCGCCAGTTCAACCCGTCAAAGCACCGACGCCCTATACATGAACCAGTGGTTAAGAGAAATTGAAACCATCGGCAACCTCAATTACCCCAGCGAAGCGAAGCGCAAGAACATCAATGGCAGCCTACGCTTAATGGTCGCCCTGCAGGCCGATGGCACCATACACGAGATCAAGATACTGGAGTCTTCGGGCCACAAGATACTCGATGACGCCGCCAAACACATAGTGCGCCAAGCCTCTCCCTTCGCCCCCTTCTCGGAAGAGATGCGCAAGGAAACCGACGTGCTAGAAATTATTCGCACCTGGCAGTTTCGCCAAACTCAATTTTCGACCAATATTTAATTATGGATATTACCAGCAACTTCAAGCACCACTTCTTACTGGCCATGCCGCAGCTCAATGACCCGTGGTTTTCACACTGTGTCTGCTACATTTGCGATCACGATGAAAACGGCTCCATGGGGCTCGTGATCAACAAGCCCCTCAACATGGCCCTCGAAGATATTCTCTCTGAGCTACACATCCGTGGCGAGAGCATTCCTACGCAGCCGGTCTTGCAAGGTGGACCGGTGAGCCCAGAACAAGGCTTCATACTCTATCAAGGCTCGCACAGCGACATGCAAAACATGGAGATTGCCAACAACATCCGCCTCACCACCTCCAAGGATATCTTGCAAAACATTGCCGATGGCGCAGGCCCAGAACACCTCATAGTGTGCCTAGGCTATGCGGGCTGGGAGGCTGGGCAACTCGAGGCAGAGATCGCGGCCAACAGCTGGCTCACTATTCCCGCCGATGAAGAGCTACTATTCCACACCCCCACAAAAGACCTCGCGCAGGCAGCGGCCAAGAAACTGGGGGTCGACCTTAACCTCATCACCAGTCAATCTGGCCATGCCTAGCATTTAACCTTCATTCGCCCGCCCTAAGGATTCACTTTGTCAGGCCCCGTCAGCAACCAACTTAAGTCCATCATGTCGTTTGATTACGGCAAGAAACGTCATGGCATCGCCATGGGCCAGCGCATCACCCATACCGCCAACGGTCTCACCTGTATCCCGGCCAAGGATGGCAAGCCCAACTGGCAAGAGCTAGATAAGCTCGTGCAAGAGTGGCAACCGGACGCCTTCGTGGTGGGCCTGCCCCTCAATATGGACGGCAGCCCCAGCGACATGTCCAAACGCGCCAACAAATTCAGCAACCGCTTACACGGCCGCTATGGCAAACCAAGCTTTACTATTGATGAACGCTTGAGTACCTTTGCCGCCAAGCAACACGCCAAGGATATGGGCCATAAGGGCCACTATAAATCGGAGCCGGTGGACGAACTGGCCGCGCAAATTATCTTGCAAACCTGGCTGCAAGAAAACCCGCTCGACGCGGATGAATAATCGCCCCTACACAGACTCGGAGCCATCATGTCGCTACCACAACCTACCATACTGCTAGATAAGATGAGCCGTGACCTGCACAGCCTCATGGCCCAGCAACAAAATGAAGTGGTGATGATTGGCATACATACTGGCGGTGCTTGGGTCGCCCGTCAGCTGCACCAGAGCTTAAACATAGCCAGCGAACTGGGCTCGCTCGACATCAGCTTCTATCGGGATGACTTCAGCCAGAAGGGCCTGCACCCACAGATTAAACGCTCTCAACTGGGCGACATCGAAAACAAGACCGTCATTCTAGTGGACGACGTCATCATGTCGGGGCGCACCATACGTGCCGCCATGAATGAACTGTTTGATTACGGCCGCCCGCAGCGCATCATACTGGCGTGTCTGCTCGACACCGGCAGACGTGAGCTGCCCATCCAGGCCGATGTGGTGGGGGCCACCCTGAGCCTAGCAACAAATCAGCGCATTAAACTCGGCGGCCCCACACCCTTAACCCTCTCCATCGCGACCCTAGCACAGCAAGGCATTACAGCATGAGCCTCACCA
>CAJXIK010000285.1 GCA_913054445.1 uncultured Bermanella sp. | reverse complement strand
TCACCCGAGTCGCACAAGGCGCAGTTAACCCACGCGTTTTTTGCCAAGCACGATGTCGCGCAAAACCTGCACATGCCGCAGCTACCTCCTCAGCCCGCCAAAGCCATAGACGCCGCCCAATTCTTGTACGAGCAGTTAATCGACGAGGTGGGGGTGGCCAATGTATTGGTCATCGGCAGCAGCCTAGGTGGCTTTTACGCGAGCTATTTAGTGGAGCGTTTTGGTGGCCGTGCGGTGTTAATTAATCCGGCGGTGAGGCCCTACGAGTTACTCAAGGATTACTTGGGGGTGAATAAAAATTACCATGACGATGAGACCTTCGTGGTGAGTGAAGATTACATCAGCGACCTGCGTGCCTTAGATGTGGCCACCTTGCGTTATCCGCAGCATTATTTATTGTTGTTACAGACCCATGATGAAGTCCTCGATTACCGTCAGGCGGCGCGCAAGTATGGCAACGGCCCTTGCATCATCGATGAGGGTGGCGATCACAGTTACCAAGATTACCATCTACGCTTAGCCAGCATTATTGAATTTGCGACGGCAGCGTATTAAACGAATTTACCTCGCCAGTGATTGCATACACTGGCCATGGCATAGAGCACAGTATGAGCAACTACACAGCGGCATCCATCGAAGTTTTAAGTGGCCTCGACCCGGTTCGCAAACGTCCGGGCATGTACACAGAGACTACGCGCCCTAATCACCTAGCGCAGGAAGTCATCGATAACTCGGTGGATGAGGCCCTGGCGGGTCACTGTAATCACATTAAGATAGAACTGTTCGCCGATCAGTCGTTAGCGGTCAGCGATAACGGTCGTGGCATGCCCACGGATATTCACCCCGAACACGGCGTGAGCGGGGTGGAGCTGATCCTCACTAAGCTGCACTCTGGGGGTAAGTTCAGCAACGACAACTACCAGTTTAGCGGTGGCTTGCACGGCGTGGGGGTGTCGGTGGTGAATGCCTTGTCGTTGCAGCTGGAGGTGACGATTGAGCGTGATGGCGTGGTCTCGCGCATCGCCTTCAAGGACGGCGAGAAGGCCGAAGATTTAGTGCAAATTGGCACCACTAAGCGCAAGAAAGACACGGGCACCACAGTACGTTTCCTGCCCGACCCTAAGTATTTTGACAGCCATAAGTTTTCACTGGTGCGCCTCAAGCATGTGTTGCGCGCCAAGGCGGTGCTGTGCCCAGGCTTAACCATAGAGTTCATTCACCACGCTAACCTAGACGATAACCACACTTGGTTTTATGAAGACGGCTTAGTGGATTATTTAACCGCCGCCACTAAGGGCTATGAAGTACTGCCCAGCGAGCCCTTTGTGGGCACTATGGTGGGGGAGAAAGAGGCGGTCGATTGGGCGGTGCAGTGGCTGCCGGAGGGCGGCGAACCGTTGCTAGAGAGCTACGTTAACCTCATTCCCACCGCGCAGGGCGGCACCCATGTGAACGGCATGCGCACCGGCTTACTAGAGGCCCTGCGTGAGTTTTGCGAATTCAGAAACCTATTGCCGCGCGGCCTCAAGCTGACCCCAGATGACGTGTGGGACAAGGTGGCCTATGTGCTGTCGACTAAGATGGCTGACCCCCAGTTTTCTGGCCAGACCAAAGAGCGTTTATCGAGCCGTGAGGCCGCCGCCTTCGTCTCGGGTGTGGTCAAAGACAGCTTCAGTTTATGGCTCAACGAGCACCCCTCGTTGGGGGAACAGGTGGCCGAGATGGTCATCAACAACGCGCAGCGGCGCATGCGCAGCGCCAAAAAAGTGGTGCGTAAGAAAGTCACCCAAGGGCCCGCCTTACCGGGTAAATTGGCCGATTGTTCCACCAGCGACATTCGCTTCTCGGAATTATTTTTGGTGGAAGGGGACTCGGCGGGGGGCTCTGCCAAGCAGGCCCGCAGTCGTGAGTTTCAAGCCATCATGCCGTTGCGCGGCAAGATCTTAAACAGCTGGGAGGTCGACTCGAGTGAGGTGCTGGCCTCGCAAGAAATTCACGATATCTCGGTGGCCTTGGGCATCGACCCAGGCAGCGCCGATTTAACGGGTTTACGCTACGGTAAAATTTGCATCCTGGCCGATGCGGATAGCGATGGCCTGCACATCGCCACCCTCTTGTGCGCCCTGTTCGTGAAGCACTTCCGCACGCTGGTAGAGCAGGGTCACGTCTATGTGGCCATGCCGCCCCTGTATCGCATCGATGTGGGCAAAGAGGTTTTTTACGCCCTCGATGAAGCGGAGCGACAAGGTGTGTTAGACCGCATCAAAGCCGAGAATAAACGCGGCAAGGTCGGCGTGCAGCGCTTTAAAGGCTTGGGTGAGATGAACCCGCTGCAATTACGGGAAACCACCATGGACCCAGACACGCGCCGCCTCGTACAGTTATCGTTGGCACAAGAAGACGGCACCGACGACATCATGGATATGCTGCTCTCTAAGAAACGTGCCAGCGACCGTAAGAGCTGGTTAGAAGAAAAAGGTAATTTGGTTGATTTAGGTTAATGCTTAATGTGTTTTAAAACTTAAAATCATTTCAAAAAACGAACAGATTAAATAATACATTATGAACGATATCGTAATCGGCGAAGACGGCGTAGA
>CAJXIK010000284.1 GCA_913054445.1 uncultured Bermanella sp. | reverse complement strand
ATGGTGCCCAGACGCGGAATCGAACCACGGACACGAGGATTTTCAATCCTCTGCTCTACCGACTGAGCTATCTGGGCATCTCTGCAAGCTGTTGCTTGTCGAGGTGGCGTATTAAACCCGCATTTGGTTTTAGTGTCAAGCGTCTACTCAAGCCAAATGTAATTAATTTATGCTTACATTTCAGCAACATAGCAAATTTAAGCTAGCCCGTGGTGGGAGGCACGAAGCCCTCGGCCTGATCCACCGCCTCACCGGCGAAATACTTGGCCATCTGCTCTTGCAAGTATTTGCGACTGGTCATGTCCATCATGTTGAGCTGCTGCTCGTTGATGATGCGAGTCTGATGCTCCAGCCAGTCCGCCCAGGCTTGCTGGCTGATGTGGTCATAAACATCCTGGCCCTTGGGGCCGGGAAAGGGGGGCTTGTGCAAGCCTGGCATATCTTTTTTAAAACGGCGACAAAACACCGTTCTCACATCACTAGCACTCATAGGGCATCCAATAATTTCTTCACCGGCGCGGCCAATCCCACGCTGGCCGGTTGTTTGAGGTTGTACCACATCATCTGCGCTTCAGCTACCTGCCCCACCCTGTCTTTAAGGGTAATACGCAGAGGGTGAATATCCAGATGATAATGGCTAAAGGTATGGCGAAAGGGCTCGCTCGCCTGCACCCGAGCGACCTGGCAGTTATCCAGCATGGGGTGCGCTAGAGCCTCGTCCGCTATGGCTTGCTGGGGAAATATCCACAGCCCGCCCCACAGCCCGCTGCTGGGTTGCTGGCGTAGCAGCACCTCCCCGGCGTGCTCGATGATGAGCATACGCGTGCTCTTAACCGGTTTCACTTTTTTGGGTTTACTGTTGGGAAATTCTTTCACGCGGCCCAGCGCGTAGGCCTCACACTGAGGGCCGAGGGGGCATACCTCGCACTGGGGCTTACTACGCGTACACAGGGTTGCCCCTAAATCCATCATCGCCTGTGTGTAATCTCCGGTGCGCCGCGAGGGGGTGTACCCGGTGGCAATGAGCCACATGGCATCGCTGATTTTCTTATTGCCGGGCCAGCCAGCGATGGCATGGAATCGACTCAACACCCGCTTCACGTTGCCATCGAGGATAGCGCTGTCCAGGCCCATGCTGATACTGGCGATGGCACCGGCGGTACTGCGACCGATACCCGAGAGCCCTTCCAGCAGCTGAGTATCGCGGGGAAACTCGCCGTCATAGTCCTGCATTATGGTTTGCGCGCATTTATGCAGGTTGCGCGCCCGCGCGTAATAGCCTAGGCCCGTCCAGTGGTGTAATACCTCATCGCCACTGGCCTTGGCCAAGGCTTGCACATTGGGGAAGGATGCCATGAAGCGTTCATAATAGGGAATCACGGTGACCACTTGGGTCTGCTGCAACATGATCTCAGAAACCCACACTTTATAGGGGGTTTTATCTTGTTGCCAGGGGAGGTCGTGACGCCCGTGCTCATCGAACCAAGCGAGCACGGCCTCACTAAACAGGGACTGAGGTTTCATGGTAAAAATAACAATTAAGGCTAGCAAACGGGGGGCAAGCCTACCAAAAGCTAGCCCCCTATGTAAGCCTCTAACTGCTCCACGGGCATGGGTTTGGCGATGAAATAACCCTGGCCATATTCGCAACGATTGTCTTTTAAGAAATCCAGCTGGGCCTGGGTCTCTATGCCCTCGGCCACCACCTTGAGTTGTAGCTTGTGAGCCATGGCGATCACCGCCGCGGTGATGGCCATGTCGTTGCGGTCCTCGGGGATGTCCATGACAAATGAGCGGTCCACCTTCAATATATCGATGGGGAAACGCTTCAGGTAACTCAACGAAGAGTAACCCGTGCCAAAATCATCGATGGCCATGGAGATGCCCATCTCTTTTATGTGGCGCATGGTGAGGATGGCGCTTTCCACATCCCCCATGAGGGTGCTCTCGGTAATCTCCAGTTCTAATATGTGCACCGGGCAGCCGCTAAGCCGCAGGGTCTCTTCTATATGATGAATTAACTCCGGATCACTAAACTGCCGCGCCGATAAATTCACCGCCACCTTGGCATGCTCTGGCCACACCCCGAGATCAATTAAGCGCTTAACCTGAAAGCAGCTCTCCCGCAGCACCCACTTGCCAATGGGCACGATCAAGCCGCTCTCTTCGGAAATAGGAATGAAGCGATCTGGGCCAATCATCTCTTTGCCCTTGGGCTGCCAGCGAATGAGCGCCTCGGCACCGATAAATTCACCCGTGTTTAAATTTGTCTTGGGCTGATAAAAAACAATGAATTCGTCTTGCGCCTTAAGAGAGGCGCGCAGGTTTTTCTCGATTTCTAGGTAGCCCAGCATCTCTTTATTCATATCCTGGGAGAAAAACTGATAGTTATTACGGCCCATGGCTTTGGCCTGATACATGGCCATATCGGCGTTGCGCATGAGGGTAGAGCCGCTATCGCCGTCAGCGGGGCCGAGGGTAATGCCGATGCTGACGGTGGTAATCACCTCTTGGTTATTGATGGCAATGGGCTTGCCGAGGCGCGTGAGTATCTTTTCACAGATATGGCGCACCCCGTTGCTGGAATCTATGTCGCCCAGCAGCACCGTAAATTCATCGCCGCCGATGCGCGACACGGTATCGCTTGCGCGCACACTGCCTTCCAG
>CAJXIK010000283.1 GCA_913054445.1 uncultured Bermanella sp. | reverse complement strand
TGGGCATGATGGTGTTCTCACACCCAACCCTATCAGAAGCGGTTCATGAAGCGGCATTGGCGGTAAACGGCCATGCTATTCATAAGGCCAATCGTAAGCGTAAATAGTGTAAATACTTATCCGCCAGCCCAGAGGTTTAGTGCTTCTATTTGAGGTCGCCGTCCATCCATCCATGGAGGCTTAGTTTTGGCATCCATGCCAAAGATCTCCTCAAATAGAAGCACTAAGCCTCTAGGCTAAGTGCTGTAGCTGCTAGGATTTCGAGCTTCTTTTCTTGAGCGGCTATCAACTGCAGTCAGGGGCAGGCGGATTTCATGTATTTTTTAGTCTCCCTCCATTTAATTTCCCACATCATTCAATTTTGCCAATCAAGGCCTAAAGCATTAGGCGGCGAAGGTTGGTTTTTGCGCTTGTCGTGATCTGTCTCAGCTAGTTCACCTTTTACTCCCTAGTTCTTGTTATGACGGTGTCTTTCACCTGAAGTTTTTGATATAAAAAATCACGTGGTTGTGCAAAAAAGTTGTAAATGCACATTTTTTGATGTGAGGACGAGGAGGTCCTAATGAATTTACACGAGTATCAGGGTAAGCAACTTTTTGCCGAATACGGTTTGCCTGTTTCCAGTGGTATCGCTGTCGATACGCCCGATAAAGCGGTGGCGGCGGCGAAAAAACTAGGCGGCAATAAATGGGTGGTCAAGGCTCAGGTGCATGCCGGTGGTCGCGGCAAGGCAGGGGGCGTTAAGCTGGTCGAGGGCACAGATGAGGTACGCGCCTTTGCCCAAAAATGGTTAGGTAAAAACCTAGTCACCTATCAAACCGATGAAAAGGGTCAGCCGGTCAGCAAGATTTTGGTAGAGGATCTTACCGAAATCGACCAAGAGTTATACTTAGGTGCGGTGATCGATCGTGCTACGCGCCGAGTGGTGTTCATGGCATCCACCGAAGGCGGGGTAGAGATCGAAAAAGTTGCCCATGACACCCCAGAAAAAATCCTTAAGGCCACGCTAGATCCACTCACCGGTGCACAGCCTCATCAGGGTCGTGAGTTGGCATTTAAGCTGGGCTTAAAAGGCGATCAGGTTAAGCAATTCAGCAAGATATTCTTAGGTTTGGCCAAGCTGTTTGTGGAAAAAGACTTGGCGCTACTGGAAATCAATCCCCTCGTGATCACCTCGGCAGGCAACTTACATTGCCTCGATGCCAAGATTGGCATCGACAGCAATGCCTTGTATCGCCACCCCGAATTAGTGGCCATGCAAGACCCCACGCAAGAAGATGCAAGAGAGGCGGAGGCGGCGTCCTGGGAATTAAATTACGTGGCGCTGGATGGCAACATTGGCTGCATGGTCAACGGTGCGGGACTGGCCATGGGCACCATGGACATAGTGAAAATTCACGGTGGCGATCCTGCCAACTTCTTGGATGTGGGCGGCGGTGCCACCAAGGAGCGGGTGGCCGAAGCCTTCAAGATAATCCTCTCCGACGACAAGGTCAGTGCCGTGCTGGTGAATATCTTTGGTGGCATCGTACGCTGCGACATGATTGCCGAGGGCATCATCGGCGCCATACAAGAAGTGGGCGTTAAAGTGCCGGTGGTGGTGCGACTGGAAGGCAATAATGCCGAGTTAGGATCGCAAAAACTAAAAGAATCTGGCTTGGATATTATTGCCGCCAGCAGTTTAACCGATGCAGCCGAGCAAGTCGTTAAAGCGGCGGGGACGTCATCATGAGCATATTAATAGATAAAAATACTAAGGTATTATGCCAAGGTTTCACGGGCAGTCAGGGGTCTTTTCACAGCGAACAGGCCATTGCGTACGGCACCAACATGGTGGGTGGGGTAACACCCGGTAAAGGGGGGACTCAACATTTAGGCTTGCCGGTCTTTAATACTATGCAGGAAGCCGTGGCGGCGACGGGTGCCGATGCGTCGGTTATTTATGTGCCAGCTCCCTTCTGCAAGGACTCTATTTTGGAGGCGGCAAACTCGGGTGTTAAGCTGGTCGTCTGCATCACCGAGGGCATTGCCACCCTAGATATGTTGGAGTGTAAGGTGAAGTGCGATGAGCTCGGCGTGACCCTGATTGGGCCAAACTGCCCGGGCATCATCACCCCTGGCCAATGCAAGATCGGCATCATGCCGGGTCATATCCACCTGCCGGGTAAAGTAGGGATCGTCTCTCGCTCTGGGACCCTCACCTACGAAGCGGTGAAGCAAACCACCGACTTTGGCTTTGGTCAGTCTACGTGTGTGGGCATCGGCGGGGACCCGATTCCGGGTGCCAGCTTCATCGATGTCTTGAAGCTGTTCCAACAAGACCCAGCCACGGAAGCCATCGTCATGATTGGTGAAATTGGCGGCACCGCCGAAGAAGAGGCGGCGGCTTACATTAAGGCGAATGTCACTAAACCCGTGGTTTCCTACATTGCCGGAGTGACCGCGCCAGCCGGTAAACGCATGGGCCACGCCGGTGCCATCATCTCGGGCGGTAAGGGCACCGCCGACGAGAAGTTTGCCGCCCTGCAAGATGCGGGCGTGACCACCGTGCGCTCGTTAGCGGATATCGGCGTGGCTCTCAAAGAGAGGACCCGTTGGTAGCGGCCTAGCCTCCATGCCTTTTGTTATGTAAGAGCCCTCGCCAGAGGGCTTTTTACGTAATGGCGGCCAGG
>CAJXIK010000282.1 GCA_913054445.1 uncultured Bermanella sp. | reverse complement strand
AGGAAAACACAAACCCCTTATATTTCCGATTAATCATCCATACTCCATACTCCATGCTACGAAAACAGTTAACGCCTGCCTCAACTGCCGTAGGCCAAAGGTGGCAGTGACCGAAGGTCAGATTGCAGGCGCTTATTCAGCCTTTAGATGCTAGCTTCACGATTTAGGGCATCTGCAGCCCACCGGTTAATACTCAAACCACTTAACTCTGCAGCCTCTTCAAATGCTTCTTTAATTCAGAAACAGACTCACCGTGAAAGACACCGTATCTTGAATACCAGCAATATAGCCAATAAAACACTCATCTTCAGCGCTAAACTCAATACCAGCAGCGTAGCCTTGGTAGCTTAAAGAATTATTCATGGTTCAACTCCCAATTGTTTGCGAAATGTACGAGCACCCCTTACCTGGTAGGGTTTTGCTTCTTTTTTAGGATAGGTCGATGGAACGTAGCAATAATGCCATCTTTATGGAATCTTACCCGAGAGCAAGTGTGCTTTCCTGTTTAGAATGCATTACAAGGCCTAACAACACGATGCCCATTGAGAAAGCTGGCAATCCACTGCGCCACCTCGCGCTGCTGGGCAGCCTTGCCGCCTGCCAATGAATCTAGGCCTTGTTGCGCCACCCCTGCTGGCACGCTGGTGCCAGCACGCAAGCGCAATAAATCGGCTTCAAATTGACCGCTAAATTCAGGGTGAGCCTGCATGCTAAGAATCGTCTCGCCATATACCAGCCCGGCAAACGGGCAAAACGGCGAGCTGGCAAACACCTCGGCGTTAGCGGGTTTACTCAGCACTTGGTCCTGATGAATGGCGTTAAGGCGAACGCTCTGGGTGCCCGCCGGAATAAAATCGAAGCCCGCCTTAATCGTGTATTGGTGCAGCCCTACCCCCCAGCCGCCAGCAAATTTATTCAGCTTGGCACCGAAGGTGGCGGCGATAATCTGGTGGCCGAAGCAAATACCCAGCAGTGGCTGCCGAGCTCGGTAAATGGCTTTAATCAGCTCCCTAAGCCGCAGCATCCAGGGCTCGCGATCGTAGGCGTTAAATTTAGAGCCACTAATCAGCCAGCCATCGCACACAGAAATGTCGGCGGGAAACACGCCCTCGTGTACCTCAAATACCTCAAAGCTATAACCACTCGCGGTTTTATCTAGCAGTTGCATCATCATCTGCGCATAGCTGCCGTGTTTGTCTATCAATTCGGGGGGGCTCGTGCCCGCGGCCAATATGCCTAGTTTCATGTTAATACCCTTCATGGAGCAAAAAGATACAGGTGGCTCTATAGGACTATAATTCATTTATATGCTTTCAACATAGATCTGGAGTGAACCATGACCGATCGCAGCAAAGCCTTACAGTCCCTAGATGCCCAGCATCACCTGCACCCCTTTAGCAATGCCGGTGCCCTCAACAAGAAAGGCCCATTGGTGATTGAGCGCGCCGCTGGGGTTTACCTGTGGGACAGCGCGGGCCGCAAGATGCTCGATGCCATGGCGGGCCTGTGGTGCGTGAACATGGGTTACGGTCGTAAAGAGTTGATAGAGGCCGCCCACGAGCAGATGCAGCAGTTACCCTATTACAACACCTTCTTCCAGACCACCCACGCCCCAGCAGTGGCGCTGGCCACCGAGATCGCCAGCGTGACCCCCGCCGATCTTAACCATATTTTCTTTGCCGGTTCTGGCTCCGAGGCCATAGACACGGTTATCCGCATGGTGCGCCATTACTGGCATATTGAGGGTAAGCCCGACAAGAATATCCTCATCAGTCGCGTCAACGCCTACCACGGCAGCACGGTGGGCGGCGCGAGCCTCGGTGGCATGAGCGGCATGCACGAGCAGGGCGGCCCATTGCTGCCGGGCATCGAGCGCATTCGGCAGCCTTACTGGTACGGCGAAGGGGGCGACTTGTCTGCCGAGGCGTTTGGCCGCCAATGCGCGCAGGCGCTGGAAGAAAGAATATTGGCGGTGGGGCCAGACAAGGTCGCCGCCTTTGTGGCCGAACCCATTCAGGGCGCAGGCGGGGTGATCGTGCCGCCTGCCAACTATTGGGGGGAGATTCAGAAAATTTGCCAGCGTTACCATATCCTGCTGGCCTGTGACGAGGTCATCTGTGGGTTTGGCCGCACCGGCAGCTGGTTTGGCAGCGATACCCTAGGCATCACGCCCGACATCATGGCCATGGCCAAGGGCTTGTCGTCTGGTTATCTGCCCATCTCGGCGGTGGCGCTGGGGGATCGCATGGCCGATGCCTTCATCGCCTACGACCACGACTTCAACCACGGCTTCACCTACTCTGGCCACCCGGCCTGTGCGGCGGTGGCGCTGGCCAACATTCGGCTCATGAAGCAAGAAAACATCGTCGCCTATGTGGGCGAGGATATCGGCCCTTACCTGCAAAAGGCCTTGCGCGATACCCTCGGCGATCACCCTTTAGTGGGCCACATCGAGGGCGTGGGCCTCATAGCCGGTATTGCCTTAGTAAAAGACAAGGCCAGCAAGGCAGGCTTTGGCCCCCACATAGACATCGGCATGATCTGCCGTGACCACTGCTTCGCAAACGGCTTAATCATGCGCGCCGTGGGCAGCCGTATGGTGCTGTCGCCGCCCTTAGTCATCAGCCACCAAGAGGTGGACGAACTATGCGCCAAGGCCCTTAAGTGTTTCGACCTGACCCTAGCATCGGTTCGCGCGC
>CAJXIK010000281.1 GCA_913054445.1 uncultured Bermanella sp. | reverse complement strand
GCGCGGCCAAACATTAAATAGGGACGCATGGCGCTAAGGTCGGTTTGGTTGTCGAGCAGCTCATTGTAAAATGCCCCCTCTTGGGTCTCGCCGTACAACACGACCCCCACCAACACATTATTTTTGAGTACCAGCTTCTTGTAGATGCCCTGTTGCTTATCGCGGTAATACAAGAATTCACAGTGCTCTGTGCCATTATCGGTGCCGTTAATATCCCCCACCGAAAATAAATTGATGCCGGTGACTTTTAACTTCGTGGCGCTGGGCAGAGTTTGATACTGCGCCACGCCGTGTTCACTTAGGTGGTTGGCGAGCACTTTGGCTTGTTCGTAAAGTGGGGCTACTAAGCCAAAGGTGCCGCCGCGATGCTCAATGCACTCTCCTAGGGCATAAATGCTCGGGTCGTAGGTCTGCAACGTGTCGCTCACTACGATGCCTTTTTCGCAGTGAATGCCCGCATCTTGCGCGAGTTTCATGTTGGGCCGAATGCCGATGGCCATGATGACGATGTCGGTGGCGAGGCTGGAACCGTCGGCGAAGTGTATAGCGCTCACCTGGCCGTGGCGGTTGCCCTCGATGCGCTGAGTCTTGGCATTCATCTTGAAATTAAGGCCACGGGCTTGCAGGGCTTGCTTTAATAGCTCTCCCGCTTCCACATCCAGCTGGCGGTTTAAGGGCACCTGATTACTGTGTACCACGGTGACGTCCATGCCACGGCCACACAAACCCATGGCGGCCTCTAGGCCTAACAGGCCGGCACCAATCACGACTGCTTTTTTATACTGATCGGCGGCCTCGAGCATTTTGTTTACATCGCTGACGTCGCGGAAACTCATGACCCCGTTAAGCTGCTTGCCCTCAACGGGCAAGATAAAGGGCTGCGAGCCGGTGGCGATGATGAGGCGCTCGTAGCGGGTTTGTTGGCCGTCGCGAGTGGTGACGACTTTGCGGCTGCGGTCGAGGTGGGTGATGGCTTTATCTGGCCCCACATGCAGGGCGATGCCGTGTTCTTGATACCAAGGGCGGTCGAACACCATGATCTCTTGCAGGGTTTTTTCCCCCGCTAAGAGGGGCGATAACATGATGCGGTTGTAATTGCCGTAAGGCTCGTTGCCAAACACGCTGATGTCGTATTTATCTGCGCAGCTGGCCATGAGTTCTTCTAATAATTTGGCACCAGCCATGCCGTTGCCAATTAACACTAATTTGGGTTTCATTTACCTACTCAAAACAAAAATGCATGTCTCAGTATAGCAAAGGGTGTACCAGTGAATCGGGCGTCTAGGGCTGGCTTTTTGCCACATTAGTGTGCGCCAGTTTACTTGCTCGGTGAGCATTACCGGTGGCTTTTCACGTTGCCCAGTAAAGACGCGGGTTATTGTTACAATAGAAGGCAATTGTGAAAAAATCGTCTAAAATTAATCTAGCCTCAAAATTCGTCCTATGGTGTCTGTCATGCACGCCGAATGTTATGCAAGAGGATTTTTACCCAGCAAGGACCCAGCCAGCAGGTTTAGCCTCTACCCACAACTGAATTGCCTCAATGCCTGGGGGCAGCAGCTTCCCACCCTATTACAAGACCCAGAATTTAGAGCCAAGGCCCGCCAGTGGACGATTCCTCCTTGGCCCGAGAGCCATGTGGATGAGAGCAGCCTGGCCGAGCTGCGCCTGTATTATTTGCGCTTGGCATTTATTGCATCGGCTTATATTAATCAAATTGGCCAGCCACAATGTAAGACGCTACCGGCGAACATTGCCCAGCCCCTCATCCATGTTTGTGAATTACTGGGGCGGCCATCTATTTTAAGTTACGACGGCTATGCCCTGTATAACTGGTATCGCCTAGACGACAGTCAACCCATCGCGCTGGGTAACATAGATACCCTGCAAAATTTTGTGACACTGTATGACGAACACTGGTTTATTCTGGTGCACGTGGCCATAGAAGCGCTGGCGGGGGAGATGATAAACAGCATCCTTACCCTAGACACCCATGATCCTAGCCAGATTGATCATACCCTGCACATTATTGACAACACTTTGCAGCGGCAAATTGAGATCCTGCGGCGCATTCCCGAGCACATGTCGGCCGAACTGTATTTCGACCATTTTCGCCCTTATATCGGTTTTTTTCAGGAGGTCACCTACGAAGGTAAGTTAACGGCGCGCTTAAATTACCGGGGGGAAACCGGCGCACAAAGCAGCTTGTTGCCCTTGCTCACCGCCTTCTTGAAAATTCCCCACGCAGAAAGCGAGCTCACCACGCACCTTAATGACATGTGCCATTACATGCCGCTGGCACACCGGCAGTTAATCACGCGCCTAGAAAACCTAGCCAGCATAAAACCCCTCGCCAGTCCCATCCTGTTTAATCGCGTGCTGGAAACCATGGCGCAATTTAGGGAGCAGCATTTTTGTTGGGCCAAGAGTTATATCGCCCAACAGACGAGCGATGACCGGGGCACGGGGGGCACGCCTTATTATCGCTGGCTAACGCAATTAATTACTGAGACGCGCCAATTTAAGATTCAAAAAAAGCCTGTGCCGCATCGCTCTCTGGATTTTGTGGTGGCAGACATCACCCAGCTGAATGTGCAGGCCATCGTGCGACCCGCCAGTCGTAACCTGTATAAGGGGCGTGGGGTGAGTGAGCATATTTTTGCACGTGCCGGGGCGGAATTAGAACGGGCCTGCCAGGC
>CAJXIK010000280.1 GCA_913054445.1 uncultured Bermanella sp. | reverse complement strand
CACTAGGTTACTTAATCCCCGAATGCCTCAACAAGGCATCCACACTGGGCTTGCGGCCTAGGAAGTTCTCAAATAGCTGTGCCGCCTCCGTCACCCCGCCGCGACTCAAGATTTCATCGAGGAAGGATTGCCCGCTTTCTTTATTAAAGATGCCTTCTTTTTCAAAACGGCTAAAGGCATCGGCACTCAATACCTCGGCCCATTTGTAGCTGTAATAACCGGCACTGTAACCCCCGGCAAAGATGTGGCTAAAGCCGTGCTGGAAACGGTTAAATTCGGGTACCGGCACCACGCTCACTTGGCTGCGTACCTCGTTTAACACCGCTTGAATGGCCCGCGGCGCATCTGGCTGGTAGTTTAGGTGCAGCTTAAAGTCGAACAGGGCAAACTCCAGCTGGCGTACCATGGTCATGGCACTTTGGAAGTGCTTGGCATCCAGCATCTTGTCGAGTAGCGCCTTGGGCAAGGGCTCACCCGTTTGCACATGGCCGCTAATGAAGGCCAGCGCCTCGGCTTGCCAGCACCAGTTTTCCAAGAATTGGCTGGGCAGCTCTACTGCATCCCAGGCCACGCCATTGATGCCGCTCACCGCCGCACAGCTGACGTTAGTGAGCATGTGGTGCAGGCCGTGGCCGAATTCATGGAACAGAGTGGTGAGTTCGTTGTGGGTTAACAGCGCCGGTTCGCCTGCCAGCGGCGCGCTGAAGTTACACACCAGATAGGCCACTGGAATTTGCAGCTCGCCATCTTGTTTGATGCGTCGCACGCGGCAGTCGTCCATCCAGGCTCCGCCGCGCTTCTTGCTTCTGGCGTACATGTCTAAATAAAATTGCGCGATGACCTTACCGTCCTTCTTGACGCTGAATAGCTGTACGTCGTCGTGGTACAGATGAGCGTCGTTGACCTCTGCGAACTGCACATCGAACAGCCGTTGTGCCACCTCAAACAAGCCCTTGAGTGCGGTGGGCGCTGGCAGGTAAGGGCGCACCTCTTCCTGGCTGATGCTAAAACGCTTAAGCTTTAATTTCTCGCTGTAGTAGGCCACGTCCCAAGCATGGAGCTGCTCTATGCCGTGATCTTGTTGGGCGAACGCCTGCAACTCGGTAAATTCTTGCTGCGCCTGGGCGTGACTCTTGTGTGCTAAATCTTCGAGGAATTCAATCACCTGGGCAGGAGACTCGGCCATCTTAGTGGCTAGGCTGTAGTGGGCAAAACTCTCGAAGCCCAAGAGTGTGGCCAGCTCATGGCGCAGGGCCAAGATTTCTAGCATGTTGTCGCTGTTGTCGAACTCACCCGCCTGTGGGCCCTGATCGGAGGCCCGCGTGCTAAAGGCGCTGTACATTTCTTGGCGCAGTTCGATGTTATGGCAATAGGTCATGATGGGCAGGTAGCAGGGAATATCTAGGGTCAGCAGGTAGCCTTCCTTTTGCTGTGCGCTGGCGGCTTGCGCGAAGCCTGCCAGAGACGACTCCGGCACGCCGTCGAGTTCGTGCTTGTGGCTGATCAGCTTTGACCATTTATGGGTGGCATCCAACACGTTTTCGCTGAACTGGCTGGCCAGATCACTGAGGCGCGACTTAATCTCACCGTAACGTTTTTTCTTATCATCAGCTAAATCTACACCGGCCAAGTGAAAATCTCGCAGGGCATTATTGATGGTCTTCTGTTGGGCCGCGTCCAGCTCAGAAAATTCGGCGCTGTCTTTTATGCTCTGGTAGGCCGTTTGTAAGTTTTTGTTTTGGCTTACTTGGGTGCCATAGGCGGATAACTTTGGTAAGCAGGCATTGTATGCGGCGCGCAATTCGTCGCTGTTCATGACGCTATTAAGATGTCCCACAGGCGACCAAGCCTTGCTTAGGGTGTCGTCCAATTCTTCTAGGGGGGCAATTAAGTTCTGCCAGCTTGGGTGCTGCTGCGTGCTTAGTTTTTCGATGGCCTGTAGGTTGTCTTGCAGGTGCTGCGTGATGGCGGGCTCGATCTGCTCTATGCTGACCTCGTCAAAAACAGGCAGGGCCTGAGGGGCATACAGGGTATTGCGTGGTACATTAGACATATTAGAACCTAATAATTGGTAGACGCGCTATTTAATATTCGATCTACACATGGTTGGGCCGTAACAGCAGATTTCAAGCAGGCGTGCGCCACGCTAAAAAGGAAATAAACATGAGTGCTAGGGTAAGAAGTTTTAAGGGTATGACACCGAAATTAGCCAGCGGGGTATTTGTGGACACCAGTGCTACTATTATTGGCGATGTGACGCTGGCAGAAGATTGTTCGGTGTGGCCCAATACTGTGATTCGCGGCGACATGCATAAAATTAAAATTGGCAAGCGTTGCAGCATTCAAGATGCCAGCGTGTTGCACATTACCCACGCCAGCGATTACAACCCAGGAGGCTACCCCCTCACTTTGGGGGATGAGGTCACCGTGGGCCACATGGCCATGCTGCATGGTTGCACCATCGGCAGCCAAGTGTTGATCGGCATGCAAGCCATGGTCATGGATGGCGCAGTGATCGAAGACCAAGTGGTGCTGGGCGCGGGCAGTTTGGTGCCGCCGGGAAAAACCCTAGAGAGTGGTCATCTATATGTGGGGCGTCCGGCAAAACGGGTGCGTAAACTCACACAAAAAGAACTGAATTACTTCTCTTATACCGCTGGCAACTATGTAAAACTTAAAAACGAGCACTTGGCCGAGGGCTAGTG
>CAJXIK010000279.1 GCA_913054445.1 uncultured Bermanella sp. | reverse complement strand
CCACCGAGCCCATACGGCACGGCATCTATTTTAGGCGCGGGAATTTTAGCAGAAATGGACGAATATTACCCAACAAATACACGAAAGGCATTTAAGAAAGGGCTCTTACACTGGGCTAATCGGCCACCTTCTGTTCGGCAGCGTCTAGCTCACAGGGCAATTCGGGCAACACCCCAGTGCATTCGGTATAGCCCATCTTGCCTAGGGCCTCGCTCATGCGCTCCATCTTGGCATCCACCGCGTGCATATGATCGAGCATGCTATGAATGGAACGGGCGATGGGGTCGGGCATTTCATCTGTCATGCCGTAGGCATCGAAGCCCATTTTGTCGGCCATGGCCTGACGCTTGCGGTGTACATCGTCATTCACTTTTTTAGTGATGATGCGCCCGGGAATGCCCACCGCAGTGGCACCGGCAGGCACCGCCTTAGTGACCACGGCATTTGATCCCACGCGGCCATTCTCACCAATTTCGATGGGGCCCAGCACCTTGGCACCAGCCCCCACCACCACACCATCACGCAGGGTGGGATGACGCTTGCCCTTGTTCCAGGTGGTGCCGCCCAACGTCACGCCGTGGTAGAGGGTGACATTATCGCCGATTTCGGCGGTTTCACCGATCACCACCCCCATGCCATGATCGATAAAGAAGCGCTTACCTATGGTGGCCCCCGGATGAATCTCGATGCCAGTGAACCAGCGGCTTAGGTAGCTAATGATACGGGCGGGGTAGCGCAGGCCGCGAGTCCAGCACCAGTGTGCCAGACGATAATGCCACAGGGCATGGAGCCCTGGATAAGTCGTGAGCACTTCGAAGGTGTTGCGCGCAGCCGGGTCTCGGTCGAAGACACAGGCCACATCTTCACGGATAGTTTTAAACACTCGGCTTCCTATTTTTCATGATTACGCTTCACCATATTTAAGATGCCGCGCAGGATATTGATTTCGATTTTATCCGGCACCGCCCGCTGGAACAACCTGCGCAGCCTGGGCATGAGCTGCCGAGGATTAGTGGGATCTAAAAATTCAATATCAACCAAAGTGCGTTCTAGATGCTCGACGAAGCCGTTAATCTCGGCCTGGTTGGCCAGATCATTATCCCAGCTCACCCCCCAATCACCGCTGTACTCGGCATCTAGCTTGCCCTGACTGGCCAAGATCGCCATGCGCATCTCGTAGCTGAGCACTTGCACGGCCGAGGCCACATTGAGCGACGAGAACGCCTCATTGGTGGGGATATGCACATGCACTTGGCACATGGATAGCTCTTCGTTGGTGAGGCCGGTGCGCTCGCGACCGAAGACCAGCGCCACCTTCTGCTGATTTTTCACCACCTGCATGGCCTTGCCCGCCGCTTGGCGCGGGTGCATGAGGGGCCAGGGAATATGGCGGCTGCGCGCGCTAGCCCCCATCACGATGGCCACATCCTCCACCGCCTCGGCAAGGGTCGCTACCACGCGGGCACCGCTCAGCACGTCCACCGCACCGGTGGCCATAGAGACCGACACCTCAGTCGGGTTATGCGGGTCAAAGTCCAGCGGATCCACCAGCACTAGGTCGCTAAAACCCATGGTTTTCATGGCACGGGCGGTGGAGCCAATGTTGCCGGAATGACTGGTATTAATTAACACGACGCGAATATCTTGAAACATTTTTCGGAGCTCAGGCTGTTTTTTACATGAAAACAAAGAAATTATGCCAAGTGTACCTAGTTTTACTACGAGTCTCGAAAAGTTTTTGCTAGAATGTGCGGTTCCCGAATTTAAGAGTTATGAATCCATATGCAACCCATGGTAAACCTTGCCCTGCGTGTTTTAAGGGAAGCCGGTGAAGAACTGGTACATGCAGTCGAGCGCTTTGACTTTGAAAGATCCTCAGACCAGGACATCAGCAAGTTTGTTGCCGATAGCGCCATTCGTACTGAGAAGACCATCATCTTTAAGCTGCGCAAGCATTTCCCCGATGACACTTTCCAAGGACGTGAAACCGGTACCTCCAGCCGCGAAGAGAAAACTGGCAATACCTGGTTAATTAACCCGCTAGAGGGTCAAGAGAACTTCCGCAGCGGCTTGCCTATTTACAGCATAGTGCTGGCCTGCCAGATTGCCGGTAAAACCGAACACGCGCTAATTGTGAACCCAGTGACCGGTCAGGAATTTACCGCCAGTCGTGGTCGTGGTGCCGAGTTAAGCGGTCGCCGCATGCGTGCTTCTAGCAAAACCAAGCTGAGCCAGTCCATCGTCGGCATTAAGTTTCCAAGCATCGCTCAAGATGAGCGCAGCGACCGCATCCGTGCCCGCATTGGCAACCTGAGCCAACAGAGCCGCATGATTCGCGCCCTGGGAGACGATGCCCTCACCTTCGCTCACTTGGCTGCCGGTCACATGGACGCCGCTTGGTTGAACAATGTCGATCAGCTAACGCTGCAAGCGGGTGCCTTAATTGCTAAAGAGGCCGGCGTATTGATCACCGACTTCAGCGGTGGCCCCGACTTTGAAAGCGAAGGGGATGTCATTGCATCCAACCCTAAGCTGTTGAAGAATGTGATTAAAGGCTCTTTATAGCCTTAATCGTGCGTTGAACTTTGAATCACAGCAAAAAGATTCAAGGTTCAACACATGGGATCTGCCTGCCCATGACTGGGCCGCTAAAGCAAAAACATCTATAACCGAGCAGCTCAAATAGAGGCACTAAACCTCTGAGCTGACGGGTACACAAAGT
>CAJXIK010000278.1 GCA_913054445.1 uncultured Bermanella sp. | reverse complement strand
CACTCGTCTGCATGGGCGAATGTCGCTATACTAGCCAGCTTTTTTTCACCATAAAGAGCCGCCCGCCGGAATTTAACGTTTTTCGGCTGATGAGTGGCACCTCACTGATGGACAGTGTATGAAAACGGCAGATATTCGACAGGCATTCTTAGACTACTTCGCGGCCAAACAGCACGCAGTGGTGGCCAGTAGCTCCCTGATCCCGGGTAACGATCCCACCCTCATGTTCACCAATGCGGGCATGAACCAGTTTAAAGACGTGTTCCTAGGGCAAGATCAGCGCCCGTACAGCCGTGCCACCAGCGTGCAGCGCTGCGTGCGTGCCGGTGGCAAGCACAACGACCTAGAAAACGTAGGCTACACCGCCCGTCACCATACCTTCTTCGAGATGATGGGCAATTTCAGCTTCGGTGACTATTTTAAACGTGAGGCCATTCAATTTGCCTGGGAGTTTTTAACCAGCGCAGAATGGATGAACCTGCCGCAGGATAAACTGTTGGTGACCGTTTATGCCGACGACGACGAAGCCTACGACATTTGGCACCAAGAGATGGGCCTGCCAGCCGAAAAGATCATTCGTATCGGCGACAAGGGCGGCAAGTTCAAGTCAGATAATTTCTGGCAGATGGGCGATACCGGCCCCTGTGGCCCGTGCAGCGAGATATTTTACGATCACGGCGCGCATATTTGGGGTGGCGTGCCGGGCAGTGCAGAAGAAGACGGCGACCGTTTCATCGAGATCTGGAACAACGTGTTCATGCAGTTTAACCGCCAAGCCGATGGCGAAATGCTGCCCTTGCCTAAGCCCTCGGTAGACACCGGCATGGGGCTGGAACGTATCTCGGCCATCCTGCAAGGGGTGCATTCCAACTACGAGATCGACCTCTTTCAAAACCTCATCAAGGCGGCTGCCAAGGCCACCGCGAGCACCGACCTAGACAGCAAGTCGTTACGCGTCATCGCCGACCACATTCGCTCTTGTAGCTTCTTGATCAGTGATGGCGTGATGCCCTCGAACGAAGGTCGTGGTTATGTGTTGCGCCGCATCATTCGTCGCGCCTTGCGTTATGGCCACCTGCTCGGCACTAAGGGTTTGTTTTTTCACAAATTAGTGGGCTCTTTAGTGGCCGAGATGGGCGAAGCCTATCCTGAGTTAAAAAAGAACCAGCCACAAATTGAAAAACGCCTTAAATTGGAAGAAGAGCAGTTCGCCAAGACCCTAGATCACGGCATGAAGCTGCTAGACACCGCCATTGCCAACTTGAGCGGGGATACCATTGATGGCGCGACCGTCTTTAAATTGTACGATACCTATGGCTTTCCCATGGATCTCACCGCCGACATCGCCCGCGAAAAATCGTTAAAGGTAGACGAGGCGGGCTTCAACGCCTGCATGCTCGAGCAAAAAGAAAAGGCTCGCGCCGCCTCCAACTTCAAGGTGGATTACACCGACACCCTAAACCTAGACGGGCAGACCGATTTCAGCGGCTACGAAAGCTTAGAAAGCGCCGCTAAGATCATCGCCCTGTATAAAGAGGGCACAGAGGTGAGCGCACTCGAGGTGGGCGATAGCGGCATGATCGTATTGGACAGCACCCCATTTTACGGTGAATCCGGCGGCCAAGTGGGCGACAGCGGCACCCTCAAGAATGGTGATGCCGAGTTTTTCGTGAGCACCACCAATAAACAGCAAAAGAATCACCTGCACGAAGGTGTGGTGAAGTCGGGCTCGTTTGCCGTGGGGCAGACCATTGTCGCTCAGGTAGATACAGATAAGCGACAGAATACCGCCTTGCATCACTCCGCTACGCACCTACTGCACGCTGCCTTGCGTGAAATTTTGGGCGAGCACGTGCAACAGAAGGGCTCGTTGTGTACCCCAGATCGCCTGCGTTTCGATTTTGCTCACTTCGAGGCACTCACGGCGGATGAATTAAAGGCGGTGGAACTGCGGGTTAACCAGCAGATCCGTGCCAACGCGCCGGTGGTTACTCAGGTGATGAACGTGGAAGAAGCCAAGAGCAGCGGTGCCATGGCCCTGTTTGGCGAGAAATACGATGACGCGGTGCGGGTGCTCAGCATGGGCGCGGATAATTTCTCGGTGGAACTGTGTGGCGGCACCCACGCCACCCGCACCGGTGATATGGGCCTGCTAAAGATCGTCAGCGAGAGCGGCATCGCCGCCGGGGTACGCCGCGTGGAAGCGGTGGTGGGGCAAACCGCCATGGATTACATTTTGAACATGCAAGGCACCCTGAGTAACATTGCCGGCCAAGTAAAAGCCAACCATGAAACGGTGCAAGGCAAAGTGGCGGCGCTGGTGAGCAAAGGGCGTCAGTTAGAAAAGGACGTGGAACAGTTAAAGGCCAAGTTAGCCAGCGGCGCAGGCACCGATTTAGCAGGTCAAGCCAAAGACATGAATGGCGTGAAAGTGTTGGCCGCCAAGTTAGATGGAGCCGACGTGAAGGCCATGCGTACCACCATGGATCAGCTTAAGAATAAGCTGGGCAGCGCCATTATTTTATTGGCCAGCTCCGAAGGGGAAAAAGTCACCTTAATCGCGGGGGTGACGAAAGAGCTGATTGGTAAATTTAAAGCCGGTGACATCGTGAAAGACATGGCCCCTTATGTAGATGGTCGTGGCGGTGGTAAGCCCGACATGGCGCAAGCCGGTGGCAAGAAGCCCGCAGGCATCGATGATGCATTAGAGGCGTTTAAGGCCTGGGCACACGCCAACGTTTAGTGG
>CAJXIK010000277.1 GCA_913054445.1 uncultured Bermanella sp. | reverse complement strand
GGCGCAATTAAACAAGGCGCTGGTGGCGCTTTATCCGGGTAAATAAAAGCGGCTACTGCAAAGCAACGAGGCTTTAGTTTTAATGAGCTTGCCCTGCTACATAAAGGGGCTCGCCTATCCAGCGTCCCCACAAACGCCTATAATCTGACCCCAATATTGGTTTGAACGAGTTTGAGCGATGAATAAGCGCGTCTTAGTGCTCTTGGCTATGTTGAGTGGGGCCATCTTGTTGATGGCGGGTTGCGGGCAGAAGGGGGCACTCTTCTTACCTGGGGATGCGCCTAACGAGCTGCCCAAAGCAGCGCCCCCAGCAGACGCGCAATGACATCCCAAACCGCCCCCAGAATTTAGAGAACAGCCATGACAGATGTATTCCAACACCAAGATGGCGAGCTATTCGCCGAGGCCATGTCGGTAAGCGATCTGGCCGCCCAATACGGCACGCCGCTCTATGTGTATTCGCGCCAGGCATTTAGCGAGCATTATCAGGCCTATGCCGATGCCCTCAAGGGCCAAGATGCCTTGGTCTGCTACGCCATTAAGGCCAACTCGAATCTGGCGGTGCTCAGTGTGCTGGCCAAGCTCGGTTCGGGTTTCGACATCGTCAGCCGCGGTGAGCTAGAGCGCGTATTAGCGGCGGGCGGCGACGCCAGCAAGGTAGTATTTTCAGGGGTGGCAAAAACCGCCGACGAGATGCAATTTGCCCTAGAGAAAGGCGTACACTGCTTTAACGTAGAATCCACCATGGAGCTAGAGCGCCTCAACGATGTGGCCCTAGAGATGGGCGTGCAGGCCCCAGTATCGCTGCGCGTTAACCCAGATGTGGATGCCCAGACCCACCCCTATATATCCACCGGCCTCAAGGAAAACAAGTTTGGCGTCGACATAGAGATCGCCCTCGACGTGTACCTGCGCGCCAAAGAGATGGCGGGTATTAACATCATCGGCGTCGACTGCCACATCGGCAGCCAGCTCACGCAGATTACCCCCTTCCTCGATGCCATCGACCGCGTGCTGGTGTTGATCGACACCCTGCAAGCACACGGCATCGTGCTAGAGCACGTCGACCTCGGCGGCGGTTTAGGCGTGGTATACGACGACGAGACCCCACCCAGCCCGCAACAATTTATCGACGCTATTTTGCCCAAACTCGCGGGCCGCAACCTTAAATTAGTGTTAGAACCGGGCCGCTCCATCGCCGCCAACGCCGGTATCTTTGTCACTCAGGTCGAATTCCTGAAGAGCAACGGCGACAAAAATTTCGCCATCATCGACGGCGGCATGAACGACCTAATTCGCCCCGCCCTGTACAGCGCCTGGCAAAATATTGTGGAGGTGTCGCCGGGTGATGCTGCCCTTAAAAAGTCCTACGACGTGGTGGGGCCTGTGTGTGAAACCGGCGACTTCTTGGGCAAAGACCGCGAGCTTGCCATTCAGGCCGGTGACTTGCTGGCGGTGAAAAGCTCGGGTGCTTACGGGTTCGTGATGGCCTCCAACTACAACAGCCGCAACAAGCCTGCGGAAGTCATGGTAGACGGTGAGCGCGCGCACTTAGTACGCCGCCGCGAGACGCTACAAGATCAACTGCAGCTAGAAACTGTCATCGCCTAGTAGCCGAACCCGCAAGTGGCCACCCGTAAGAGGCTGCTTGCAGCCGAGGCAGCCACCGGTAAGCAGCCACTTGCAACCACCCGTAAGAGGCTGCTTGCAGCCGAAAAGTAACTTATAAAAAGCAGTGGAGCCAGTATGTTATTGCGCTTTAGTAAAATGCACGGATTGGGTAACGACTTCATGGTAGTCGACCTAGCCACCCAGCACTTCGCCTTTCGCCCAGAATTGGTGAGGCAGCTCAGTGACCGTCAATTTGGCATAGGTTTCGACCAACTGCTGGTGGTAGAGACCCCCAGCAACCCAGAGGTCGATTTCAGGTACCGCATCTACAATGCCGATGGCAGCGAGGTTGAGCAGTGCGGCAACGGTGCCCGCTGCTTTGCCCGTTTTGTTCACGACAGCCACCTCACCGCCAAGAACCCCATCACGGTGGAAACCAACTCGGGCATTATTTCCTTAACCCTGCTCGACGGCGACCAAGTACGGGTGAACATGGGGCAGCCCAAATTCGCACCCCAGGCGCTGCCGTTCACGGCGTCCAGCCAGCAGGATAAATACCCCATCGAACTGCCCCTCAACGATGGTACTCTCACGGGAGAGCTGGGTGTTGTCTCTATGGGCAACCCCCATGCGGTGATGCTAGTGGACGATATTCACAGCGAAATCGTGAACCAACTAGGCCCGCAAGTAGAGTGTCACGGGCTGTTTCCCAAAAATGTAAACGCCGGATTCATGCAGGTGGTCAGCCGTAGCGAAATAAAACTGCGCGTCTTCGAGCGCGGCGCGGGCTGGACGCTGGCCTGTGGCACGGGTGCCTGCGCCGCTATGGTCACCGCCCATCGCTGGGGCCTAGTGGACGATGACGTGCTGGTACACTTACCCGGCGGCAGTCTCAACATTCGCTGGGATGGCCAGGGCGATGTGCTCATGACCGGCCCCGCCACGCGCGTCTTCGAAGGCCGCATTCAGGTGTAGGCCGATGCCACTGCGAACTCGGCATTACAAATGTAGGAGGCCACCCCGTGGCCGAAAAGGCTCGGTCGCGCACGGGGTGCGCTCGTACACAGTGACACGCTGCGAAATCGGCATTACAAATGTAGGAGGCCACCCCGTGGCCGAAAAGGCTCAGTCGCGCA
>CAJXIK010000276.1 GCA_913054445.1 uncultured Bermanella sp. | reverse complement strand
GACAGCACAAAATGTAGGAGGGCAGCCCCTGCCCGAAAGAGGTCGCCCACAGGGTGGCCTCCTACGGTTGCATTGAGTTGCCGTTACACCGCAAGCTCCGTAAGAAGCAATAAGCGGACAGCACAAAATGTAGGAGGGCAGCCCCTGCCCGAAAGAGGTCGCCCACAGGGTGGCCTCCTACGGTTGCATTGAGCATCGCCCACAGGGTGGCCTCCTACGAAAAGCCAGGCCCATACACATTAGGAAAAGCATGTACCAAAAACTGTTAGAGAACGGCCTAGCACGCCTAAACATAGACATAAGCGGCGACAAAATAGAGCGCCTGCTGGCCTACCACGCCCTGTTAGTAAAATGGAACAAGGCCTACAACCTAACGGCGGTGCGTGACCCAGAACAGATGATCTCGCGTCACCTCATAGACAGCCTCAGCATCATGCCGCACATAGATGGCCTGCGCATTCTCGATGTGGGCACGGGCCCTGGGCTACCGGGCATCCCCCTCGCCATCTGTTTTCCAGAGCGCGAGCTAACCCTGCTAGACAGCAATGGCAAGAAGACTCGCTTCCTAACCCAGGCCAAGATCGAGCTTAAATTAAGCAACATGACGCCCGTGCAGGCGCGCATAGAACACTTCGAAGCCGCGCCGTTCGATGCCATCACCAGCCGCGCCTTCGCCACCCTCAAAGACATGGTCGACGGCAGCATTCACCTGTTAAACGCGGGCGGCTTGTTTTACGCCATGAAGGGCATCTACCCCACAGATGAGATTGCCCAATTGGATAGCCGCGTCAATGTGCTAGACTGCTTGGCCTTGTCTATTCCTGGGGAAGAAGGCGAGCGTCACCTAGTGAAAATTCAAAAAGCCTAGGGCTTGAATATTAAGCGAAATAATAAAAGGTGTGTTGTGGGTCGAATAATTGCGGTAGCTAACCAGAAAGGCGGGGTGGGTAAGACCACCACGTCCGTGAACCTGTCTGCCTCTTTGGTGGCCACTAAGCGTAAGGTGTTGGTGGTGGATCTCGATCCACAGGGCAACACCACTATGGGCGCGGGTGTTAATAAACACCAGCTAGAAACCTCGGTCTACGACCTGCTTGTGGATAAAATTCCGGTGGCGGATATCAAGCTTAAAACCGATCCGGCCGGGTTTGATATTGTGCCCGCCAACGGCGATTTAACCGCCGCCGAGGTCGAACTCATCGAGGTGAGCGGCAAAGAACACCGCCTCAAAGACGCACTCGATGCGGTCAAAGACCAATACGATTACATCATCATCGACTGTCCACCGTCCTTGAACATGCTCACCATCAACGCCTTCGTGGCCGCCGATGGCATTATTATCCCCATGCAGTGTGAGTATTATGCCCTCGAAGGGTTGTCGGCCCTCATCAATACCATAGAGCGCATTCAGCAAATTAACCCCGACTTACAAATAGATGGCCTGCTGCGTACTATGTACGACCCGCGCTCCAGCCTCACCACAGATGTGTCATCACAGCTCATTAATCACTTCGGTGATCAGGTTTATGGCACGGTGATACCACGTAATATTCGCCTCGCAGAGGCCCCCAGCCATGGCTTGCCTGTGCTCCATTACGATCATAAATCACGGGGCGCGGTGGCGTATTTGGCCTTGGCCGGTGAAGTGAATCGCAAGTGCAAAAAACGCTATAAAAAAGCAGCGGCCGCTGCACAAGCCTAATTTTAGGGCAAGCGGTCGGCTCAACTTAACAGTAAACCTGGGCGGCCTGGCTGCCCTAATCAATACGGCTTAAACAACACATGGCAAAAAAACGTGGACTGGGCAACATGGGGTTGGATGCCCTACTGGCAGGCGCAACCTCTAGAAAATCCCCCCTCGATGAGGGTGCCGCAGCATCAGGCAGCGGCGAAGGCGAGCTAAAACAGATACCCATAGAGTTTTTACAGCCGGGCCAATACCAACCCAGAAAAGACATGCACCCAGAGCAGCTGGAAGAGCTGGCCGCCTCTATCCGTAGCCAGGGCATCATGCAGCCTATTATCGTGCGCCCGCTGCCCACGCAAGGCCGCTACGAAATCATCGCCGGTGAACGCCGTTGGCGCGCCGCCCAGCTGGCCGAACTGCACGAGGTGCCCGCCCTAGTACGCGATGTGCCCGACGAAGCCGCCATCGCCATCGCCCTTATTGAGAACATCCAACGTGAAAACCTCAACCCCATGGAAGAGGCGGTGGCGCTGCATCGTCTGCAGGAAGAATTCGAACTCACCCAGCAGCAGGTGGCCGATGCCGTGGGCAAGAGCCGTGTCACGGTCACTAACCTGCTGCGCCTCATAAATCTCAACCCAGATGTGAAGACCTTACTAGAACGCGGTGACATCGAGATGGGCCATGCCCGCGCCTTGCTAGGCTTGCACGACCAGCATCAATCCGCTGCCGCGCGCCAGGTGGCGGCTAAGTCCCTCACCGTGCGCCAAACCGAAGCCCTCGTACGGGGCTGGCACGAGTCTAAAAGCACGATAGACAAACCCACCTTAAATGCAGACGTGGCACGCCTGCAAATTAGCCTCGGTGAGCGCCTCGGTGCCAAGGTAGACCTCAAGCACAACGCCAAAGGCAAGGGGAAGTTGGTCATCAGTTACTCCAGCCTAGATGAACTAGACGGCATCCTCGCCCATATAAAATAAGCCTTGGGCTAGGGCGATATCGGGGCGTTTCATATGGACTGCGGGTTGCGCACAGGCATGCCAGCCCGTAAGAGGCTGCTTGCAGGCGAT
>CAJXIK010000275.1 GCA_913054445.1 uncultured Bermanella sp. | reverse complement strand
TGTGCGGCTACAGCATCAGCGAATTAGAACCGCGCATGTTCTCCTTCAATAACCCGGCCGGGGCCTGCAACACCTGTGATGGCCTCGGAGTCGACCAGTATTTTGACCCAGACAAAATCATAGTAGACGACACCCTCACCCTAGGTGAAGGCGCTATCCGCGGCTGGGATAGACGCACCATTTACTATTATCAAATGCTCTGTTCGCTGGCGACACATTACGATTTTGATATGGATACGCCCTTCAAGAAGCTAAGCAAGAAGAACCGCCATCGGGTGCTGCACGGCAGCCATGAGGAAGAGGTGAAATTTAGCTATGTGAATAGCCGCGGCGACACTGTCATCAAAGAGCATCCGTTTGAAGGCATCATCCCCAATTTAAGCCGCCGCTACCGTGAAACCGAAAGCGCCATGGTACGCGAAGAGCTGTCGAAGCTACTCTCGATACAACCCTGCCCCAGCTGTGATGGTAGCCGCCTAAACACCACCTCGCGCAATGTGTTTGTGGATAACCACACCATCGCCGACATTACCGCCCTGCCCATAGGCGAGGCCACCCGCTACTTCACTAAGCTTAAGCTCAAGGGCAAGCAGGGCAAGATCGCCAATAAGATTCTAAAGGAGATTAAAGATCGCCTAAATTTCCTGGTGAATGTGGGCTTGGACTATTTATCCCTCGACCGCAGCGCCGATACGCTGTCGGGCGGCGAGGCCCAGCGTATTCGCTTGGCCAGCCAGATAGGGGCCGGGTTGGTGGGAGTCATGTATATACTGGATGAACCCTCCATCGGCTTACACCAGAGGGACAACGACCGCCTGTTAAAAACTCTGGAACACCTGCGAGACTTGGGCAACACCGTCATCGTGGTGGAGCATGATGAAGACGCCATTCGCGCCGCCGACTATATTATCGACATCGGCCCAGGAGCCGGTGTACACGGTGGCCAGGTTTTATACGCCGGCACGCCGGACAAGATCGTTAACTGCAAAGCCTCCATCACCGGCCAATACCTTACAGGTAAGCGCAAGATAGAGGTGCCCAAGCAGCGCCTCGTCGCCGACAGCAGTAAGCAACTGGTGCTCAGCGGTGCCAGCGGTAACAATCTTAACGACGTGAACTTAAGCATTCCGGTGGGCCTGTTTACCTGTGTCACTGGGGTGTCTGGCAGTGGTAAATCCACCCTCATCAATCAGACCCTATTCCCATTGGCGGCGACGCAGTTAAATCGGGCCACCACCCTCAAGCCAGCCAGCTATGAGCAGGTGACGGGCATGCAGCACTTCGATAAGTGTGTCGACATCGACCAGAGCCCCATCGGCCGTACCCCAAGATCTAACCCGGCCACCTACACCGGCTTATTTACCGCTATTCGTGACCTGTTTACCGGCACCGAAGAGGCCCGCGCCCGTGGCTACAAGGCGGGACGCTTCAGCTTTAACGTGAAAGGCGGGCGCTGTGAGGCCTGCCAGGGGGATGGCGTAATAAAGGTAGAGATGCACTTCTTAGCCGACATTTATGTACCCTGTGACACTTGCCAAGGCAAACGCTACAACCGCGAGACCCTAGATATTCATTACAAGGGCAAGAACATTCACCAGGTATTGGATATGACCGTGGAAGAGGCCGTGCCCTTCTTTGCCGCCATTCCGGCGCTATCCCGTAAGCTGGATACCCTCATGGATGTGGGCCTGAGCTACATTCGCCTCGGGCAAAATGCCACCACCCTATCGGGTGGCGAGGCGCAGCGAGTTAAACTGGCCAAAGAATTAAGCAAGCGCGATACCGGGCAAACCCTGTATATATTGGATGAGCCCACCACGGGCTTACACTTCCATGATATCCAACAACTGCTCACCGTGTTGCACCGCTTACGCGACCACGGTAACACCATCGTGGTGATCGAACACAACCTAGATGTGATTAAGACCGCCGATTGGGTCATAGATTTAGGCCCAGAGGGAGGCTCGGGTGGCGGTAACATTGTGGCCGCAGGCACCCCCGAGCAAGTGGCCAAGGTAAAGGGCAGCCACACCGCCCGCTTCTTGAAAAAAATGTTATAGAGTCACGTTATACGCCCACTAACTTAGAGAACAGAGAGCATAAGATGTCCGACGAAAAAACCGCACAAAACATGGATAAAGACTTTTTTAAACGCACCGATGCGTTTATTCAAGTGGCCAATGAATTATGCAAAGAGCAGGATACAGGTAAAGTCAGCGCCAGCATGTTGTATGCAGCGGCGCGTTTTAACGCCTTCATCGTCGCCTCTTCCGCCAAAGATAAGGCCGAGGCCGACCGCAACAAAGTAGAAGCCATCGATTACTTCACCGAGCAATATCGCGCCATGCTCATGGCCAACATGGACGATTACATCAACAAATATGACGAGTATATGAAGTAGGTTTTGAACCTAGCTCTGGCTTGGGTCGGTTCTTAGGCTGAATAGCTGATGTAGGCTCGATTAGATTTGTACTTTAATGTCCCCGCTGCGTGCCGCCGCAAAGGGCACTAAAGCACAAACCTAACCGAACTTGACGCAGAGCCTAGTGGCGGCAATAAAAACACTCGTCTCCCGCAAGAAAGCCAGCCTCACCATGCATTACCTGACAGACACCCTCCCTCGACTAACGCTAATCTTTCCTGACACTACCCCACTCTGTCGCTGAGCAATGCTCTCCTTGCAGGTATCCGCACTCAACCAAGCATGGTTAGTCATGTTGTGGCTCAGACCTTTGCAGGGCACCTGTGGGGGAGGAG
>CAJXIK010000274.1 GCA_913054445.1 uncultured Bermanella sp. | reverse complement strand
AAACATCCCTACGCAGGCTTCGATGGTTTCATGTCGGGTGAGCTGGCCAGTGCCAATGAGTTGATTCTGTTTGGTTCCTCTGGTGTTAAAAAAATAGCGATCGATGCCAGTAAATAGCGACTCTCGGCATCGAGGTTTTTTCAGCACATTGGAAATATAGTTACGCAAAGGATTAAATTGTGAATAAAAATAATAAAGTAGCGGCATGGTTAGAGAGCGCACTGTTCTCCAACAGAGTATTGATCTTAATGGTTCTGCTGCTGTTAAGCGTCATCATGGGCTACAACAGCCTAAAATTAAAAATGGATGCAGGCTTTGAAAAACTGCTGCCCACCGAACACCAGTACATCAAGACCTTGCAGCAATACAGCGCCGATTTTGGCGGCGGTAACCAGTTAATTGTGGCGGTAACACAAAATAATGGCGACATGTTCAATGCAGAATTTTTTACGGCATTAAAAAAAGCCAATGAAGAGATGTTTTTCTTGCCGGGTGTGGCGAGAAGTTCTGTTACCTCAATATTAACCCCTAACGTGCGTTTCATCGAGGTGGTAGAGGATGGCTTTCAGGGAGGCAATGTGGTGCCCGCCGCGTTCCGGGCCACCGAGGAATGGTTCCCTATCATTCGTAACAACATCATTAAATCTGGCCGCTTAGGCAACTTAGTGGCCAATGATTTCTCGGGGGCGTTAATTCGCGCAGAGTTAATTGATATCGACCCCAAGACCCGTGAACCACTGGATTATCAAAAGGTGGCCAGCGACCTAGAAGAAAAAATTAGAAACACAGTAGAGACCGACAACATCAGCGTTAATATCATTGGTTTTGCCAAATCAACCGGCGACATCGCCGATGGCGCACGGGACGTGGTTAAGTTCTTCGTGGTCACTTTCCTCATAACCGCCGTGCTGTTGTGGTTTTATTCTCACTCTTTAGCCCTCACATTTTTACCCTTAGTCAGCGCCAGTGCGGCGGTGGTGTGGCAGCTTGGTTTATTGCCTCTCGTGGGTTTCGGCTTAGACCCCATGAGCATCCTTGTGCCCTTCTTAGTGTTTGCCATCGGCGTGAGTCACGGCGTACAGATGATCAGCGGCTGGATGGGCGAGGTCTTGTACGGGGCCGATGAAGACGCCCAGGGCCGCCCTGCGGTACCCGCTGCGCAAAACGCTCAGGGTATCGATGGCTTCGAGGCCTCGAAGCGCACATTCCGCCGTTTGCTGGTGCCAGGCAGTGTCGCCCTAGTAAGCGATGTGATTGGCTTTTTAACGGTACTGCTTATTCCCATTGGCATCATCCAAGAGATGGCCATCGCGGCCAGCTTAGGGGTCGCGGTGATCATACTCACCAACCTCGTGTTTCTGCCTATATTACTCTCCTACGTCACCTTAAAAAACCCAGAAGCATACCGTGCCAAACACCAAAAATTAGATCAGGGACGCGATTTTTTATGGAAGTCTTTGGCTAAATTAACCCGTACTGTGCCTTCACTTATTATCATCTCTATTGTCACCGGCTTAACGGTGTGGGGATTATCCAAGCAGGAGGATTTAAGCGTTGGCGATTCACAGGCCGGAGTTTCCGAGCTAAGAAAAGAGGCCCGCTATAACGTGGATAGCCAAGTCATCACCGAGCGTTTCTCAATTGGTGTGGATAAATTAACGGTCATGATCGAATCGGTTAATAACGCCTGTGTCGATTATGAAATCATGGATGAAATGGACCGTCTGTCTTGGCACATACGCAACCTACCTGGGGTGCAGTCGGTTATTTCCCTGGTCGACAAACAGAAGGTTATCCTCGCCGCCAACAGCGAGGGCAGCCCCCGCTGGTACTCTTTGTCCAGAAACGCCAGCTCCATGGGTACGAGCCTGTATCACTTAGGGGCCGGTGGCGATGCCTTCATGGACGCACCTTGTGCCAAGATGCCCATCAACATTTACACCCTAGATCACAAGGCCGAGACGGTGAATGCCATCATCGAAGGAATCAACGCCTATCAACCAAGCCTGCCAGATGAGCGTTTTCATATACGCTTAGCCAGTGGCAACGTGGGCATCATTGCCGCCACCAACGATGCGGTTAAAGCGGCCCAAATCCCCCTCATGGTTTGGGTATATGCGGCGGTGATCACCCTCACATTGTTAACCTTTAGGTCTATGGGCGGCACCCTGTGTGTGATACTTCCCTTGGCCGTGGTGTCGTTACTTTGTTACTCGTTGATGGCGGTATTGGGCATAGGTCTTAAGGTCAATACCTTACCCGTGGTGGCCTTGGGCGTAGGAGTCGGGGTGGATTACGCCATTTACATTTACAGCCGCATGAACGAGTTCTTAAATAGTGGCGACGACCTAGAAGAGGCCTTCTATAAAGCCATGCGCCTAACCGGTAAGCCGGTTATCTTCACCGGCTTAACCCTAGGGGCGGGCGTCTGTACTTGGATCTTTGCCAACCTGCAATTTCAGGCCGACATGGGGATTCTGCTGACCTTCATGTTTTTGGTAAACATGCTGGGTGCCATTTTAGTTCTGCCTGCGTTGGCCCGCTGGCTCATCAAACCAAAAACGGTGGCACTGACTGCCATCGCGAGCGACGCGCCTCGCTAGCCGTAGCCCACGCAAGCCTACCGCAACGGTAGGCTTGCTTAAATGCCCCTCCCCCCCTAGTATTCCCCCTTCATACCACCCCAGCCAAACCACAGCCAAGTGCAGAAATAACCCCATGAAGCTCATTGTCGTCACTATGCTATTAGGCAGTGCCT
>CAJXIK010000273.1 GCA_913054445.1 uncultured Bermanella sp. | reverse complement strand
TCGGCGGAGCGCATCATAAATTTGTTTGAGGCACCCTTCGAGTTGCTGGGGCAGGAGGTGTTTATCAGCACGAGCATCGGTATCGCCCTAACCCCTAACGATGGCAATAGCCACTCTATGTTGATAAGAAACTCCGATATGGCCATGTACGAGGCAAAGATTCGCGGCCGCAATAATTTCCAATTTTTCTCGGAAGACTTAGAGCGCCTCTCCAGCCATAGGTTGAAAATAAAAAACGATTTAAAACAGGCCTTAGAAAACCATGAGTTTCATTTGGTGTATCAACCCAAGGTTTCGTTGTTAAATGGTGCCATCAGTGGAGTGGAAGCGTTGATTCGTTGGCAAAAAGATGGCCAGATGATTTCACCCATGGAGTTTATTCCCATCGCCGAAGATTATGGCTTGATTATCGCCATTAGTGAGTGGGTGATCGACAGTGCTTGCCAGCAAATTCGCCGCTGGAACGATGCCGGTTTTCGAGACATAAAAGTGGCGGTAAACTTGTCCCCCCGTCACTTCGAGCGGGGCACTGTGCTTCAGGATATTAACGTCGCCTTAAAACAACACAAGATTAGCAGCCACTCGCTAGAGATAGAAATTACCGAGACGGCCATCATGAAGGATGTGAACGTGGTCATTGCTGCCTTACAGAGCGTGAAAGACCAGGGCATTCAGGTGGCCATCGATGACTTTGGCACGGGTTATTCATCGCTCAATTATCTTAAACGCCTGCCCATTAATATTGTCAAGATAGACAAGAGCTTCATCGATGAGCTAATTTGCAGCAAGGTAGACAACGCTATGGTAACGTCCATTATCGCCTTGGCCCATATGCTGGGTTACAAGGTAGTGGCCGAAGGAGTTGAGCAAAAAGAGACCATGCTGGCATTAAAAGCTATGGCTTGCGATTACCTGCAAGGCTATTACTTTAGCCGCCCAGTGAGCGCCGCCGAACTGGGCGAGATGTTGGCCAAGGATGTGCGCCTCGAATTTTAAGCCTCGCTATTCACCCGATGCTCAGGCGTTTAAGCAGGCGTTGAAAATTTCTGCACTCCACCGCGTTGCGTACATTAATGACCTGAGCGATAACACTCGGCCGCTTTTTGGCAGGCATAAAAAAGGGATGGCCGTGGCCACCCCTGCTATTCCTTTAGCGTGCTCGTGTCGCTAGTGCACGGTTACGGCTGCTGCTTAATCGTCGAGCATGGCGGTATCGCGTACCGCGCCCTTGTCGGCACTGGTGGCAAACTTGGCATAGGCCTTGAGCGCGTAGCTCACCTTGCGGGGGCGCACGGCGACGGGTTTCCAGCCTAGCTTGTCTTGCTGGTGACGGCGGTGTGACAGCTCTTCATCTGTCAACGCCACGTTGATGGTGCGGTTAGGGATGTCGATGTTGATGATATCGCCCTCTTGCAACAAGCCGATGGCACCGCCCGAGGCGGCCTCGGGTGAGCAGTGGCCAATAGACAGGCCAGAGGTGCCGCCCGAGAAACGGCCGTCGGTTAGCAAGGCACAGGCCTTACCTAAACCCTTCGATTTCAAGTAAGAGGTGGGGTAGAGCATTTCTTGCATACCTGGCCCACCCTTGGGGCCTTCGTAGCGAATAATCACCACGTCACCGGCTGTGACCTCATCGGCTAAGATGGCCCTAACACTGTCATCTTGGCTTTCAAAAATTTTCGCCTTGCCCTGAAAAACCAAGATAGATTCATCTACGCCTGCGGTCTTAACCACGCAGCCATCCTGGGCGATGTTGCCGTACAACACGGCCAAGCCACCTTCGGTGGAGTAGGCATTGGCTAGGTTGCGAATACAGCCGCCTTCACGATCGCCATCGACGGTCGGGTAACGGGTGCTCTGGCTGAACGCCGTTTGGGTGGAAATACCGGCCGGGCCTGCCTTGAAGAAGTTCATTACTTCATCGCTGGGGTTACGCATGATGTCCCACTTATCGAGGCCTTCCTGCATGGTCGCGCTGTGTACGGTGGGCAGCTGATTGTGCAGTAAACCGGCGCGATCAATTTCACCCAAAATAGAAAAGATACCACCAGCACGGTGCACGTCTTCCATGTGGTAAAGAGGCGAATTAGGCGCCACCTTACATAGCTGTGGCACCACGCGCGATAAGCGGTCGATGTCTTTTAAGTCAAAGTCCACTTCCGCTTCTTGAGCGGCTGCCAATAAATGGAGAATGGTATTGGTAGACCCCCCCATCACAATATCCAGGGTCATGGCATTTTCAAATGCCTTGAAGTTGGCAATGCTGCGCGGTAACACAGATTCATCATCTTGCTCGTAGTAACGCTTGGTGATGTCGACGATGCGACGGCCGGCTTCTAAAAATAATTCCTTACGATCGGCATGGGTGGCCAATAACGATCCGTTACCCGGCAGGGCTAAACCCAAGGCTTCGGTTAAGCAGTTCATGGAGTTGGCGGTGAACATGCCAGAGCAAGAGCCGCATGTGGGGCAGGCGCTGCGCTCGTATTCGGCCACTTTTTCGTCGGAGGCGGTATCGTCCACCGCAATCACCATGGCATCGACGAGGTCGAGTTTGTGCTCGGAGAGCTTGGTTTTACCCGCTTCCATGGGGCCGCCGGAGACAAAGATCACCGGAATGTTTAGGCGTAACGACGCCATCAGCATTCCCGGCGTGATCTTGTCGCAGTTAGAGATGCACACCAGCGCGTCGGCACAGTGGGCGTTGGCCATGTATTCCACCGAATCGGCGATGATTTCCCGGCTGGGCAGGCTATAGAGCATGCC
>CAJXIK010000272.1 GCA_913054445.1 uncultured Bermanella sp. | reverse complement strand
GTTCATGCAACCGAAAGCTATAAATACCAGCGTCTCGTCTTGCAAGATCAATTAAAGGCGCTAAAAAACCAGTTAATTAAAAAGAACCAACAGCGTGTATTGGTACTGGATGAAAACATCTCCATTGCCAAGCGCTTGGGCTTCAAAAAGCCCACCACGCCTGCGGATGTTAAAGAGATAAGAGGCTCTTCCCAGGTGAGCAATTCAGGGGTTGAAATCATAAATTCTGAATATTCGGGCCTCGATAAGTTGCCCATGTACTATCGCGGCTATGAATCCCTAGAAGCTGAAAAAATCGAGCTGAGCAACCGCAAGAGAGACAAGTTCCCATCGGCCGCTATCGTGGACATGGAGCAGCAACTGGCACTGCTGGAAAAAGATCGCAATATCGAAAAGTTGCAGAGTCGTGAGCAGCCACAGGCGTTTATCGATGCGTATGTTACTTTGCAGAAAAGAAACGCTCATTTGAATGCCCTGCAAATCAGCATGGATGATGCAGAACTATACCAGCTAGATGCCAAACCCATGGCCAGCCAAGCCGCCATTAAACCTAAAAAGTTACTAATACTGGTGCTGGCTGCATTTGTGGGTTTGATGATGGGGACTTTATTTGTCCTCATTCAAGGTGCCAGCAGAAAACGCCGGGCACAGTAAGCACCCTATTATTTGTTTATTATTTGTTTATTAATGTTTAAGGACACTCCATGAGCCAGGAAAACAATGTACCTGTTCTCACCATCGATGGCCCCGGCGGCGCAGGTAAGGGCACAGTCTGTCAGTTAATGGCCAAGCAGCTGGGCTGGCACCTGTTGGATAGCGGTGCCCTCTATCGCTTAACCGCCCTTGCCGCACAAAAACACGGCGTCCCGCTGCATGATGAAGCGTCGTTGGCGGTACTGGCCCAGCACTTAGATGTGCAGTTTATTCCTCAAGATGCAGGCTTAATGCAAACGGTGCTCGAGGGCGAGGATGTGAGCCTAGATATTCGCACCGAGCAAGTAGCGGGCGATGCCTCAGTGGTGGCGGCGCTACCCTTAGTGCGTGAGGCGCTGCTGTCGCGCCAGCGTGATTTCGCCCAGGTCCCAGGCCTAGTGGCCGATGGTCGTGACATGGGCACGGTGGTCTTTACCCAGGCCCCAGTTAAAATATACCTAACGGCTTCGGCAGAAGAGCGTGCCAAGCGTCGATATTTGCAGCTAAAAGAAAAAGGTGCGGACGCCGATATCGTGAAAATCCTGCAAGAAATCGTGCAGCGCGACGAACGCGACATGAATCGAGAGGTGGCACCGTTAAAGCCTGCTCAAGGCGCTTTAATCGTGGAAAGCACCAATATGTCCATAGAGCAGGTGGTGGATGTGGTGATGACAGAGCTGGAGCGCCAGCAGCTGGTTTAAGTATATGCTTACGTGATTTGGCATATGCTTTCGTGAGAGGCCACCCCGTGGCCGATATTTTTCGCCCACGGGGTGGCCTCTCACGAAAACAATATTATCCATGGCATTCCCCAAAAAGCTCCTGTATAATCCGCCACCAATAATTCCAATTGCTAAAAGCCCTTGCCAGATACGGGCCCACAGCAATTTCAAACCATAGACCCGCTTACTGGTATGGCGGTTGAACCTGACTTAGGTAATTTAATGTCTGAATCTTTTGCTGATCTATTTGAAGAATCCCTTAACGACCTTGATATGAAACAAGGCAGTATCGTCACCGGCACGGTTGTCGATATCGATTCTGACTGGGTAATCGTTAACGCCGGTCTTAAATCTGAAGCAGTTATTCCTCGCGCTCAGTTCCTTGATGATAAAGGCGAGTTAGAAGTTGAAGTTGGCCAAGAAGTATTGGTCGCCCTAGAAGCCGTAGAAGACGGTTTCGGTGAAACCAAGCTTTCCCGTGAAAAAGCCAAGCGTGCAGAATCTTGGAAAGAGCTTGAGAAAGCCTTCGAAGCACAAGAAGTGGTTACCGGTGTTATCAACGGTAAAGTAAAAGGTGGTTTCACCGTAGACGTAGCGACTATTCGTGCGTTCCTACCAGGTTCTTTGGTCGATGTTCGCCCAGTACGCGATACCGCGCACCTCGAAGGCAAAGAATTAGAATTTAAAGTAATTAAGCTAGACCAGAAGCGCAACAACGTGGTGGTTTCTCGCCGTGCCGTGCTAGAAACAGCCAACAGCCAAGAGCGTGATGAATTACTTGCTAACCTGCAAGAAGGTCAGGAAATCGCCGGTATCGTTAAGAACCTAACCGACTACGGTGCGTTCGTTGATTTGGGCGGCGTCGATGGCTTGCTGCACATCACCGATATGGCTTGGAAGCGCATCAAGCACCCAAGTGAAATCGTTAACGTAGGTGACGAAATTCAGGTTAAAGTTCTTAAATTTGACCGTGAGCGTAACCGCGTATCGTTAGGTCTTAAGCAGCTAGGCGAAGATCCTTGGGTTGCTATCAAGGCGCGTTACCCAGAAAACACTAAGGTAACGGCTAAGGTTACTAACCTGACCGACTACGGTTGTTTCGCCGAGCTTGAAGAAGGCGTGGAAGGTTTGGTTCACGTATCCGAAATGGATTGGACCAACAAGAACATCCACCCATCTAAAGTGGTTCAGGTGGGCGACGAAGTAGAAGTGATGATTCTAGATATCGACGAAGAGCGTCGTCGTATCTCTCTAGGTGTTAAGCAGTGTCAGGTTAACCCGTGGGAAGAGTTCTCTGGTAAGTGTGAGAAAGGCGATAAGATCAGCGGTAAGATCAAGTCTATCACCGACTTCGGTATCTTCATCGG
>CAJXIK010000271.1 GCA_913054445.1 uncultured Bermanella sp. | reverse complement strand
TTCAGGCTGGCGGGGAGTGCAGTGGTGCGGCTTTAATTTTAATGCGATTGCCCTGAGGCCCTGAATGTTTCACTCAGCAACCCCCCTGATCTAAACCCGCGTGACCGCTAACTCTCAATTATTGCAGGCATCGCAGGTTGTAAAGATTGAGCTTGGAATGGCGGGGTAAACAGGTGCTCATGGTGTTACGACTCAAGCCATAAACGCCACCAGTGCAATATAAATCAATAGCTCGTGAATCTGCTGGCTGGCCCCGAGGGCATCCCCGGTATAGCCCAGCAGGCGCTGCTTAAACCAGCGCCGGATGGCCAAGGTCACCAGCGCCCCCATAAGCAGTAGGGTCAAGGCGGTGCCAACGGGCACAAAAAAGAGGGGGATCAATGCCCAGCACCAGGCCAGGCACAGGTCTTTAACACGCCACTGCTGGGCGATGGGCTTGGCCTTGCTCTGGGTATCTGCCTGCACATACGGCAACAGGGCAATGAGGCTGATGGAGAAGGCTCGGCTTAAGCTGTGGGCCAGTATTAAGCCTATTAATAGCTGGTCTGCCCCCAGCGCCGTGAGGCTCGACCACTTTAATAAGAGCATGCAGCACAGGCCGCTCACCCCATAGGTGCCTAGGCGGCTGTCCTTCATGATGCGCAATATATCCTGCTGGCTCCAGCCGCCGCCAAAGCCATCGCATAAATCGGCAAAGCCATCCTCGTGAAACGCCCCGGTGACTAACAAGCCCGCGCCCATGCTGATCAACAGGCTTAGCTCAAATGGCAGAAACGAGTGGGCCGCGTAAAACACCCCGTAGCTAATGAGGGCCACGAGCCAGCCGATTAATGGAAAATAGCCACTGGCACGGTTGAGGTTTTCATTGCTGTGGGTCACCCAGCGGGGAGCGGGCAGGCGGGTATAGAAGGTAACGGCATTAAAAAACAGGTTGAGTGGCTGCTTGAACATTAGTTATCACGTCGTAAATAAGTCAGGTAAAATATCGCGCATCATTTAATGGGCAGATACTAACATGGGATCTGAATTAACCGACACGCATATTGCGCTGGCTAAATTATTGTCGCGCCTGCAAGCAGGTTTGCAGGCACAACAACTGTGGGCAAGTACGCCTCCCAGTCAGGCCGCCCTCAGCAGTACGCAGCCTTTCTGTGTAGATACCCTAAGTTTCGAGCAATGGCTGCAATTTGTGATGATCGTGCGTTTCAGGGGGATGATCCAAACGTCCATGCCGTTACCAGGAAATAGTGACATGGCAGCCATGGCCACAGAGGCCTTTAAGGGGCGTTCATTACCTGCCGTGGTGGCGATCATTCGCGCCATAGATGAGCTACTATCGGGGCCACCGCCTGCCAGTACCAATAAATTGACGCGATGAGCCTGAGTTTTAAATTTATTTGTCAAAAAAGCAGTTTTGCTATTGACACCGCAGCTGGCGGTAGGTGTTTATGCACATATGGATAAAAGCCTCGGTCGTTATCTCGGTTGGCGCTCTAAAGAACTTAAGAAATGCTAACGAAATAACGTAACTTGTTGTTTTTATTGGATTTTTTAAAATCGTTTGAAAAACGTCCAATTTGTAAAAGGTGCCCTATATAAGCCCCTTTGAGGCACTTGTCACAAACTTGTAAACAGAGTTATCCACAGATTCTGGGGATAACGAATTTTGTTAATAAATTGACACAATAACCGCAAAATAACAGAGGATCGTCCCATGCCCTTCATTATAGGTGGCAGTTTTATACTGGGTTTACTACTGGCTTTTGGCCTGTTTGCCCGCCCTGCGTTAAAGCGAGTAGCCCAGCAGCAAACAGACCTGCAAGCGGCCCAAGGTTTGCTGGAGCAGGCCCAGCAGGAAAGGTCGGAACTCAAGCAATCGCTGGCGGATGCTCAGTACCAGTTGAATGAATTGGAAAAAGACCTCACATTCGAACGCAATAAAAAATAAGGCGAAAACTTATGTCGGTGTTGCAAAAAATAGCGGCCCCCAAGCTCATGTTGTGGGCATTATTACTGTTGCTGATTTATCCCCTGGCCATCATGGCCGCGCGGCTAGAGTTGTGGCATTTTCGGAGCAGCTTCCTGCTGTTGATCGTGACCGCCCTCTTCAGTTTTGTCCTGCTCGCCCTGGCCTTACTGAAGCTCAGTAAGGGCCTAAAGCGTGAATCGCAGGCTTTGCTGGTGGTGATGGCGGCCACTATCCTGCCGCTCACGATCATGGGCAACTTCGTCTATAAGGCGCAGAAATACCCCGTCATTCACGACATCAGCACCGACCTAGTGCAGGTGCCGCCACTCACCGCCGCCGCTCAGGTGCGCTTAGCGAGTGATCACGGCGTGCAACATTTAGCCGCTGAGGTGGCGCAATTACAGCAAAGTGCTTATCCGCAGGTGGTGCCACTCGAACTCAGTCAGGCCCCGCTGACGGTATTTAATGCCGCCAAGGATTTAATGCTGGCAAATGGCTGGCAGTTGTTGGCCCATAACCAGCAGCAACTGCCTTATACCCTAGAGGCCAGTCACCGCAGCTTATTGTTTGCTTTTACCGACGACGTGGTGCTTAGAATTCAAGCCAGCGCACAAGGCACGCGGGTGGATATGCGCAGCATGAGCCGCGTGGGCAAGAGCGACATGGGGGCCAATGCGCAGCGAATTGAGCGCTTTCTCGCCGATCTGGCGGTGGCGCTGAAATAAAGCCTAGGGCAATTGCATTAAAATAAGTACAGGGATTAATCTGTGGAATCCGCCTGACCAAAGTTGGGTTTGGTGCTTTTTTAGGTCGCCCTCTCTCTATTTATAAGAGGTCATCCATGAGGGCTTG
>CAJXIK010000270.1 GCA_913054445.1 uncultured Bermanella sp. | reverse complement strand
GCCTGCGCATAAGCAGGCATGGAAATTTAGGGATTTAAACGCTATAGTTGCCCCCAATTACCAACCACCTTTTCATCCCCGCAAAATGACAAACCCTGTGCAATCTACCCTGCACAGTGATCATATTGACAGCTTTGTTATATCGGGCAGGAGATATTATGAGCCAGCTAATTATTTTTGATACGACCATGCGCGATGGCGAGCAAAGCCCAGGTGCATCCATGAATAAGGATGAAAAGGTACGCATAGGCAAAGCCCTCGAAAAAATGAAGGTAGACATCATCGAAGCCGGTTTTGCCGCCGCCAGCCCAGGTGACTTTGAGTCCATCGTGGCGGTGGCCCAGGCGGTTAAAGAAAGTACTATTTGTTCTTTAGCCCGTGCCGTCGATGGCGACATCGACCGTGCCGCGCAGGCCCTAAAGCATGCCGAACGCTCTCGAATTCATACCTTTATTGCCACTAGCCCCATTCACATGGAGCACAAGTTGCGTATGTCCCCAGATCAGGTGGTGGAACGTGCCGTGTATGCGGTGAAGCGTGCGCGCAACTTAGTGGCCGACGTAGAGTTTTCCTGTGAAGATGCTGGCCGCAGTGACATGGATTTCTTATGCCGAGTCATCGAAGCCGCCATCGACGCCGGTGCCAGCACCATTAATATCCCCGACACGGTGGGTTATGCCATTCCCGAAGAGTTTGGTCACAACATTCGCACGCTGCTGGAGCGCATCCCCAATTCAGACAAAGCCATCTTCTCGGTACACTGTCACAACGACTTAGGGTTGGCGGTGGCGAACTCATTAGCGGCGGTGGCCAATGGTGCCCGTCAGGTGGAATGTACCATCAATGGCTTGGGTGAGCGTGCCGGTAACGCCGCCTTGGAAGAGGTGGTGATGGGCATTCGTACCCGCAGCGACTTGTTTGATGTGACCTGTAATATCGACACACAAATCATCGTACCCACCTCGCGCATGGTGTCATCTATAACCGGCTTCCCAGTGCAGCCCAACAAGGCCATCGTGGGTGCCAATGCCTTCGCTCACGAAGCGGGCATCCATCAGGACGGTGTACTCAAGCACCGTGAGACTTACGAAATAATGCGCGCCGAAGATGTGGGCTGGGGTGCCAACAAGATGGTGCTGGGCAAGCACTCGGGCCGAGCCGCGTTCCGTGCGCGCATGGATGAATTAGGCATCGCCTTCGACTCCGACCAAGAGCTGAATGTGGTCTTCACCCGCTTCAAGGAGCTGGCCGATAAGAAACACGACATCTTCGACGAAGACTTGCAGGCCTTGGTCAGCGCCACCCGCAGCATAGATGACAAATACCAGCTGGTGACCCTAGAGGCCCACAGTCAAACCGGCGAAACCCCTACCGCCGAGTTAACCCTTGCGGTCATGGGCAAGGAAGTCACCGCCCGCAGTGGCGGCAGTGGCCCGGTAGATGCCGCCTTTAAGGCCATCGAAGAGGTCGCCAAGTCGGCTGCCAGCGTGCAGCTTTATTCGGTTAACGCCATCACCAGCGGCACCGATAGCCAGGGTGAAGTCAGCGTACGCTTGGAGCAAGCCGGGCGCATCGTTAACGGCTTGGGTGCAGACACCGACATCGTGGTGGCGTCGGCCAAGGCCTATATTAACGCCCTTAACTTGCTACAAGGCGATAACCTCAAGGCGCACCCACAGGCCAGCGTTTAATAGAGCTTATGGCGTTCACTCACTCACAATTAACGTATCTTGAGCATCTGGGCATAGATGTCTGGTTGAGCCGTCCTGTTTTCGAACAGCTGGAGCAGACCCACTCTGAGCCTCAGAACCCGGTGGCCGCGCTGCAGATGGCTGCCAGCACCGTGTCGCCTATGGCGCAGACAGCCGCCGCTGCTGTCAATGTAAGTAGTGAAGCACCCCATGGAGGCACCCCAGCGCCCGTGCTAACGGCGGCCACTCCGGCAGCCCTGTTGGCACAGGTAGCCCCAACAGCCGATGTGGTGGCTCCGGCAACGCAGTCAGCACCCGCTCCTCGGTTTAATATCCAGTTTTGGTGTTACAGTTCCGGTGTGTGGGTGATCAGTGGTGAGGTGGAATTATCGCCGCAGCATCATATGTTAGTGCATAACGTGGCGCATTTTTTACAGGGTAAAAAACGCAAGCCGCGTCATGTGGGTATCTTTTCTTGGCCCATGTTGGATGCCCCTAATATTGATCAGGGCGGCGACATCGCCACTAAATATCTAAAGCAACACATCGCACAGCTGCAAAACCTCACTAAGTGTAAGACGCTGTTGGCGTTCGATGACAGTGCCACCTGGTTAAGCCATATGTCACCTGTGATCGTGCCGTGCTCGTTAAGTGAGCTGCTCACCAGTGTCGATCATAAAAAAGCCCTCTGGCAGCAATTGCTGCCTCATCAACTGTAGTCTCTAAACCATGCTAATACGCGACATGACACTGGGCGACCTGGCTGAAGTATTCGCCATCGACTGCCAAACCAATGACTTTCCATGGACTCAGTCCTTGTTCGAGCAGGCGCTGGCCTCCACTAAAAAAACATCCGTCATCGAAGAGCAGGGCGAAATTCTGGGCTTTAGCATCGTCTCGTATGTGGTGGGAGAGGCTGAGCTTTTAAACATTTGCATTGCTAAGCAACAGCAGGGTAAAAAGTTGGGTAATCAATTATTAGAGCATGTCCTAGCGCAAGCAAAGCAATCTGAAAACCATGAAATGTACTTGGAAGTGCGCGCCAGTAATATTGCCGCATTGGCGTTATACGAAAAGCATGATTTTAACGAGATTGGCCGTCGTACAGACTATTATCCCATGAAGGGCGGGCGCGAAGATGCCATCTTGATGGCGCG
>CAJXIK010000269.1 GCA_913054445.1 uncultured Bermanella sp. | reverse complement strand
TGTTTGCATGCCACTCATATTATTAAGGCCTAGCCATTGATCAAAAATATTACATTCTTCTTTTGTGATCAAATGCTAGCCACTAGCGCATCGCTCCCCTTAGAAATGCTCAAGGCAGCCGAGAATGCCGCCCAGGTTGAGAGCCGTCAACTGGCTGCACTCACCATTAATACTGTGGGATTGGAGCTGCAAAAGGTCACTACTGGAGCGGGCTTTGACCTGAGCCCAGTCAAGGTCATAGAAGACATTGAGCAGACAGACATCATCTTTCTGCCGGCGTTGTGGCGTCACCCCAAACCGGCCTTAAGAAAAAACAAGCGCTTACTAAAATGGTTATGCCACCATCAACAACGGGGCACCATCATTTGCAGTGTGGGCACTGGGGTGTGTTTCTTAGCCGAAGCCGGTTTGCTGGACGATAAACCCGCCACCACGCACTGGTATTACTTCGACCAGTTTCAGAAGGATTACCCCAAAGTGCAATTGAAACGCCAGTACTTCATCGCCCAGGCGGGCAACCTCTACAGTGCCGCCAGTGTTAATTCCCTAGCCGACCTCACGGTTCACCTTATTCAACGCATTTACAACAAGCACATTGCGCTGCATGTGGAGCGTCATTTTTCCCATGAAATTCGTCGCTCTTATAAAAGTATCAGCTTCATCGATGAACAGAGTAACCACCCAGACGAAGAGATTGTGCAGGCACAGGTCTGGCTAACGAATCATTTTAATCACAACATTATTTTGAGCGAGGTGGCCAAGACCTTCGAGATGAGTGTGCGCAGCTTTAATCGTCGCTTCAAGAATGCCACCGGCAATACGCCCCTACATTATTTACAGGGCATACGCATCGAAACCGCCAAAGATCTATTAAAGACCAGCAACCTCACCCTGAATGAGGTGGCCGAACAGGTGGGCTACCAGGATTTAACGCATTTCAATCGGTTGTTCAAGCGTCTACTGAACACCTCGCCCAATCAATATCGCACTATGGTGCGCGCAAAATTATTCAGCCCCGAGTAAGAATAACAGCATCACTGCGGCTGCCGCCTAATAGCCAGCGTGCCACGGGTTTTGCTGGCTGTTTTCAGCACAAACGCCTGCTGCTCACCGGCGAAAATGGCGGTGTCTATGGGTTCGATCTTTGGCATCCAGATTTTTAACTGGCTAAGGTGTTCGGGAAAACCCGCCATGTCCACCTGAAACTGCCGCTTTCCTGCCTTGAATTCCACGATTTTATAATATCGGCTGGTGATGGACCCCACCCAGGCGCTCATGTAGAGGTGCAAACGGCAGCGCATCTCCACAAATATGTCCTCCTGCCAGAACAAGGCCTTTTCAAAGTTTGAGCCAGGTGGCATGTAGCCTAGCTGCCACTTTATATTGCGGCGTTTGTCCTTAACATAGATAGTATGCCCCACATCATCCGAGTTACGCAGGCTCATGGTACTGCCCTGATTACCCACTATGAGCTTCTGGGTGAAGTCCCCCGCCACATGATCCATCACCGAGTTTTCTTGCAGGCCGGTGTCCTGCGACCAATAGAGAATCATCACCGGCGGCACATCCTGCTCTGTTGCAAACTGCACATTTACCTGCAGGCCCTTGACATCGCCGAATTCGAGGGGAGGCAACTTTTTATGGGGCTTTACCTTGTTTTTTTTCCGCTGACGTTTATCAAAAGCAAAGTCGTGATCTTGCGGCGTAGCCAGTGTCAGCATCCAATCGTGCATGAGTTTAAGGGCCGCGTAATCCACCGTCTGTCGTGCCAACATGGGCATTCGATACTCGTCGTCCACGCTGTTCATACGCACAAATAAGGCACTGTTATACAGCGCCATCTCTTCGTGTTTTGCCCCCATGACGATATAGGGCACTAGGGTGAAATTTTGCGTGGCTTGATTCACCGCGGTTTGATAGACATGGGTTTGCAGTAAACTGGTAAATGCTAACTCATGGCGCAGCTTAAGGTGCCCAGCCTCTTGTTCGGCAGCATGACCCAAAGGGTTATGGCAGTTACCACAATTTGCGTGCAGGTAACCCAGCACCTTTTGCTCCATGGGATTACCCGGCAACACAGGTTGCGGCATGGGCTTGCTCAACATGATGCCATCCAGCAGGGTCTTTAGGGTCCACTCCCCTGCGCCGCGCTGCGGACCGTGACCAAAGGCATACTTGCCCTGCACGTCGCTCAGTTGAATGGCATCGAAGCCTAATACGAGGTCGATGTTACCCTTGTGACAGGTGCGGCAATCTTCTTGGCTGGGAATGATGTGATTGGTCCCCAGTACCTGCCGAGCGCCTGCGGTCATGAGCCTAGCGTCCTCTTGGTCGGCCTGCCAGGCATAGGCCACCAGCGACCAGGCATCGATACCCTCACCTTCCCTGACTTTCATGAGATGACGCGTTTCCACCTTTATTTCTCGTTTTATGCCAGGCGCTATGTCGATAGTTTTACGAAACTCTTTAAAGAATTGTGTGCCCACAGGGAAGATCCAGCGATCGGGGTCATCGCTGTTGATCTTCTTGCCTTGCGGTAAATAAATCCAGCGGCTCTTGTGGGCACCATCACTCCATAATTGATAGTTTGGAGTAAACCGGTGTAATTCCTGCGAGATTATGCGATGTGAAAAATTCGCATACAAACAACTTTGTGACAGTAACTTGGGGATCGTACGTTCGAGACTGGTTTGCACGCAGCTGAGATGGGCTTGTTCTTTTATGGGTTGCAATAAGCAAGAGGCAAGCCCACCAAACAAGAAAGCTAAAATGCTTATCTTAATGAGCCACCATCTCGTCATACTAGTATTCCGTCACCATATTGATTTAAATGAATCGACTTAGCTTACTGG
>CAJXIK010000268.1 GCA_913054445.1 uncultured Bermanella sp. | reverse complement strand
GTTTAGCCCCTAACTCGCGGGCCCCAAGGGAATACCCAGCATGATCCATAGGGTGAGCATGCCCCCCCAAGCCAACAATAGGCTTACCCCATAGGGCAGCATGAGGGTTAACAAACGCCCGACGCCGATGTCTTTTTCATATTTTTGGGCGTACATCAACACCAGAGGAAAATACGGCATGAGCGGGGTAATAATGTTGGTGCTGCTGTCAGCCACGCGGTAAGCCCCTTGCACGGCGGCCGGTTCGATGCCCAGCAGGTAAAAAGCCGGCACTAAGATAGGGGCCAGCAGCGCCCACTTGGCCGAGGCCGAACCCACCAGCAAATTGAGCACACTGGTGAAGACCATTAGGCCGACCATGGCCAGCGCCGGAGACAGCGCCCAGTCCTGCAACACGGCGGCTAAGTGTACCGCCAGCACTGTGCCCAACACGCTCCATTTAAACCAGGCGATAAATTGCGCCACCACAAACATCAGCACTAGATAGGGCGCTAAATCCGCGATGCCCCGCTCCAGCGCCTTTACCCATTCGCCCCAGGATTTAAAACGGCCGTTCTGCACGCCATACACAGTGGCTAAAATGGCCACGCTCAAGGCGATGAGCGCCACCAGCGAGGCCATGAACGGCCCCTTCAGCAGGCTGCCCGTTTGCCCATGCCGCAGCACCGCCTGTTCGGGCAAGGTTAATAGCAACCAGCTCACCACGATCAGCAGCAGCGTCAGCCAGAAAGCTTTGCCTAGGTTGTGGGGCAGCGCTGGCTGAGCCGAGTTCGGCTCGGGAATAACAAAGGGGCTGTCTTTAAGGTAGGGCTCCACCCAGAGACGATTCACCATGACCGTGAGCAAGATAATAAGAGGCACACTGGCCAGCATGAAGTAGTAATTGCCTAAAATGCTTACCTCGCGGTCGGCCACCAGCTGCACGGCTTCGGTGCTGATGCCAGACAATATGGCGTCCACCGGCCCCACCATTAGATTGGCACTGAAGCCGCCAGACACACAGGCAAACCCTAGGGCTAGCCCGGCCAAAGGGTGCCGCCCCGCCGCCGCAAATACCGCCGCACACAAGGGCAAGAGCACCACATAGCCAGAGTCCACCGCGATGCTGGACATGACCCCCAGAAACGCCACCGCGATGGGCAACGTGTGACCCCGAGTGTGGCGGGTCAGGCGGGTGATGAGGGTGGGCAATAAGCCGCTGCGTTCCGCTAGGGAAAATGCCAGAGCGATCATCAATACCGGGCCCACTGGGGCAAAGTTCATGAAATTTTTTACCATGTCACCGAGCATAAATACCCAGCCGTCTCGGCTCATGAGGCTGCGCACTTGCATCCACTCCCCTGTGGTCGGGTGCTGAGCGCCCCATTTAAAGCCCTCCCCGAGCCAGCTACACAGCACCACGATTAGGCACAGGTATATAAACAAGGCCATGGGGTGAGGCAGGCGGTTAGCGACTCTTTCGATGGTGTGCAGCAAAGAACCCATGAGGCCTCTCGATGGCAGGAAGTAAGTTGCGCCATGAAAACAGTGCAGCCGGTAATTTGCAACGCCGCTTGCGCCACCCTTGCACGCTCAGCCTAATATGCATCAGGCACTCGCTAAAATTAGGCGCTTATTGTCCACCTGCTCGCCAGCTCACTACCCATGAGGACTGCTTAAACTATTAGAGCAATTGCTCTTGGCTAGAGCGCGACAACTTGATAAATGGCGGGCTTAGTCACTAGGAATTCATTTTTAACTGACTACAATGGCGCCGCCTCATGGGAGGAACACCTATCCACATCGAATTTATTCGCGCTGGCTACCGCCAGCCATCCGGAGCGACCATGCTATCTAACAGCAACAACCAAACCAGCCCTCAGCCGGTATCTAACCTTGCTCCGGTGGCCAACATATTGCCGGCCAATACTCCCATGCCACTGGCCTGCGATGCCTGCGACCTCGAACAAGACTACAGCATGCGCCACCTGCGCTCTCTGCCCGAGCTGGTCTGCCAACACTGCGGTGATCGTCGCCGCTTCAGCGGGCTGGAATTAACCACCCTAGAGTCCGCCCTCAACCACATGGGCTATTACCTGAGTAAGAGCGTTTAAAGGCTAGATTTCCACAATAACCGACCCTCTGGCCTGGATCTTGAATACTTATTAACCGAGAGCAATATAAAACAGATTAAATGAGCAAACGGCGAGGAGGCGATCATGGACATATTCGGGCTACCCAAGCGCATGTTTCAATCCCTAGAGCAGATGAGCGCCCCCGCAAAAACCGCCCAGCCCAGCCCGCTTCAAGAAACCCGGGTCAACCCGTCCCAGAACATGTCCAATTTGGGTGAGCGCCTCGATAGCCTTGCCCGACAATTTGATTTAAAAGCCCTGCCCGTGAACGAACTGCGACCCCTGCAAGGCGCGTTAATGGATAACGGCTTCATCGCCGACAGCCAAGTGCGCGCACAAGGGCTATTGACTCAGCTGGCCTTCCACCACTACCAAGCTGGCCCCATGGACGTGGAGGTGGCACTAGAGGAACACTTAGGCCGCCTCAGCGAACATGGGGCGGTTCTGGCCGACTTCCAAGAAGGCAAGCATGTACTCAATGTGGTGCGTAACCTAGTGAGCGCTCGCCAACAACAAACTCAGGCGGCTTAGCCCTAAATAATGGGCAGCATCATTGCCGCCTTATTTTAACGCCGAAATATCCCCCCGCGCACCTGGCCTTGTCTACACTGTTAGCATCGGGCTCGGGTATTTATATGGCGTTAACACTCTCTATTAAGCAGAAGATCTATTCTACCTTCGCCATCTTGCTCGCCTGCGCCCTGCTATCTGCCCTCGTGTACCAACGCCTGAGTCATCGCGT
>CAJXIK010000267.1 GCA_913054445.1 uncultured Bermanella sp. | reverse complement strand
TAACGTAGGGGAATACGTTAATATTCAGATGCCAAAAGCTCTAATTGTTGGTCGGTCATGGTCTCCATGGCGCGACCGCCGCCGCGTGCCACGCACGTCAATGGCTCATCGGCCAGGTAAACCGGTAAGCCGGTTTCTTCCATCAACAGTTTGTCAACATCACGCAACATGGCACCACCGCCGGTCAAGACCAGGCCGCGCTCGGCGATGTCGGATGCCAATTCGGGGGGACATTGCTCCAGCGCACTCTTCACCGATTGCACGATGCCCGCCAAGGACTCCTGCAAGGCTTCCAATATTTCGTTGGAGTTAAGGGTGAACGAACGGGGAATACCTTCGGCCAGGTTGCGACCACGAATATCAATCTCACGCACTTCGGCACCCGGGTAAGCGGTGCCAATTTCATGCTTCACGCGCTCGGCGGTGGCCTCGCCAATTAACGAGCCGTAGTTACGACGTACATAAGTAACGATAGCTTCATCAAATTTATCGCCGCCCACTTTAACGGAATCGCTATACACTACGCCGTTCAAGGAAATAATAGCGATCTCTGTGGTGCCGCCGCCGATGTCCACCACCATGGAACCACTGGCGTCATCTACCGGCAGGCCCGCCCCAATGGCGGCTGCCATGGGCTCTTCGATTAAATAAACCTTACGCGCACCGGCCCCAAGGCAAGATTCACGAATGGCCTTGCGCTCAACTTGGGTAGACTGACACGGCACACACACCAACACCCGAGGGCTAGGGGTGAAGAAGCTGTCTTGATGCACCTGCTTGATAAAGTGCTGTAACATTTTTTCGGTGACCTGAAAGTCGGCGATGACGCCGTCTCTTAACGGACGGATGGCCTGAATATTACCCGGAGTACGACCCAGCATACGCTTTGCATCCACACCCACAGCCGCCACCGTTTTTTGGTTGCCCTGTATGCGTACCGCCACCACCGAAGGTTCGTTTAACGTGATGCCTTTTTCACGTTCGTAGATCAATGTGTTGGCCGTTCCGAGATCGATGGAGAGATCGCTGGAGAACATGCCTCGTAATTTTTTAAACATTGCTGGGGTTCCGAATAAGCAAAAGCTTGTATTTTGTGGCCTAGACTATCAACGGCGGGCTTTTTGAGCAAGGCACAAATGTGTTAACTTATAGGCCTTTCCAAGACTTAATTTTAAGGTAGAGAATATACCATGGCGCTCGACCGCGAAGACGTGAAAAATATCGCTCAACTAGCCCGTTTAGAGCTTAGCGATGAGGATGTCGGTCAATATCAAACCGACCTTAGCAACATCCTCGCATTAGTAGAACAAATGAATGCGGTGAATACCGACAACGTAGAGCCCATGGCGCATCCCACCGATGCAGTGCAGCGTCTGCGCAGCGATGTGGTGACCGAAACCAACCAACGTGAAAAATATATGGCCAATGCTCCCGCTCAGGAAAATGGCCTATTCCTTGTCCCTAAGGTGATCGATTAATAGCCATGCATAACCTAACCCTCACCCAAATATCCCAAGGCTTAGCCGCCGGTGATTTCAGCAGCGTTGAAATTACCCAGCACTTCCTAAACCGCATCGAAACACTCGATAAAAATAACGACGGCTTCAACAGCTTCATCACCGTTACCCCCGAGCTGGCGCTAGCCGATGCCAAGGCCGCCGACGAGCGTCGCGCCGCCGGTAACGCCACCCAGTGGACCGGTGTACCCTTTGCCCACAAGGACATTTTTTGCACAGACGGCACGCTCACCACCAGTGGCTCCAAGATGCTGGGTAACTTTGTGCCGCCCTACGACGCCACCGTGGTCGCTAACTTTAAACAGCAGGGCGCGGTTTGCCTCGGCAAGACCAACATGGACGAATTCGCCATGGGTTCCTCCAACGAAACCTCTTACTTCGGCGCTGTGAAAAATCCGTGGGATAAAAACCGTGTTCCGGGTGGTTCTTCCGGTGGTTCAGCCGCCGCCGTTGCCGCGCGCTTAGTGCCCGCCGCCACCGCCACCGATACCGGCGGCTCCATTCGCCAACCTGCCGCTCTGTGTGGATTAACCGGACTCAAGCCCACCTACGGTCGCTGCTCTCGTTTCGGCATGATCGCTTTCGCCTCCTCGTTAGATCAGGCCGGCCCCATAACCCGCAGCGCCGAAGATGCCGCCATGATGCTCAATGTCATGTCGAGCTTCGACGAAAAAGACAGCACCAGCATCGACCAGCCAGTGCCCGATTACAGCGCCCACCTCAATGACGACATTAAGGGCAAGGTCATCGGTTTGCCCAAGGAATACTTCCCTGAAAACCTAGAGCCAGAGATGGCCAAGACGGTACGCGCCGCCATTGCCGAGTTCGAAAAACTGGGCTGCATCATCAAGGAAGTGAGCCTCGCCAACACGCACCTGTCTATTCCTGCTTATTACGTGGTGGCCCCAGCCGAGTGTTCGGCCAACCTGTCACGCATGGACGGCGTGCGCTTCGGTCACAGATGCGAAGACCCCAAAGACCTTACCGACCTATATTGCCGCAGCCGTGGCGAAGGCTTCGGCAGCGAAGTGAAGCGCCGCGTCATGATGGGCACCTATGCCCTATCCACCGGTTTTTACGATGCCTACTATGTAAAAGCACAGAAGATTCGCCGCCTCATTAAAGATGATTTTATGGCCGCCTTTGCCGACGTGGATTTCATCATGGGCCCCACCTCGCCCACCCCCGCGTTTAAAGCCGGTGAAAAAAATCACGACCCCGTGGCCATGTACCTAGAAGATGCCTTCACCATCGCCACCAACCTGGCAGGCTTGCCAGGCATGTCGATTCCTGCGGGCAAGGTGAATGACCTACCCGTGGGCCTACAGATCATTGGCAACTACTGGAGTGAGGCGGGTATGTTAAATATGGCCCACCAAT
>CAJXIK010000266.1 GCA_913054445.1 uncultured Bermanella sp. | reverse complement strand
CGACGAAGTCACTTACCGTCTTGCGCAGGGCAATATGTTCTGGGGTGTTGTGCATGCTGGGGCTTCCTTATTATTAGTAAAGCCTAAAGCATAATCCTATTTTGCCCCATCAAAGAGGGCATAGGGGTCTAAAAAATGGTGAAAAGGGCCATTATAGTTAATAATGACAAAATTATAGCGACATCGGGAGCGTCTCATGGCGTTAAGACACGTGACACTTTATGGCTGCACGCCGACCCTGAGTCTGGGGCTGGGCATCACTCAGGATATATGGGCGCTGGCGTCCCTCGTGCAAGAGAGGGTCTTGGGGCAGGGCATCAGCGTCGAGCTGTTCACCCTAGATGGGGAGCCGCTGGCGTCTTTCAGTGGCATGCAGATGCCAGCCCAAGGGGGGGTGGATTCCCTACCGGATACCGATCTAGTGATCTTGCACGCCCTCTGGGGAGACCCTGCCCCCATCCTAGAACGGCAGCTAGCGCTGTTGCCTCAACTGAGGCGCTGGCATGAAAACGGGGTGCCCATCCTCGCCCTCACCACGGCGTCGTTTTTACTGGCCGAGGCGGGCTTGTTAGATGACCGCGCCTGCACCACCCACTGGCATCAGCATCAGGCGTTTGCCGAGCGTTACCCCCAGGTTGACTTTCGTAAGGAGCGCTTCATCACCGCCAGCGGGGAGCTGTATTGCGTGGCGGGTATGAACGCGGCGTTAGAGGTGATCGTGCACCTGCTGGATAGGATGTCGTGTACCCAGGTGGCCAAGGCCATTGAGGAGATGTTCTTGATGGACTTTAGGCGCGAATACTCCTCTGAATTTATCGCCGTGGGCGGACAGACCTACCACCAGGACGAGAGCATCTTGCAGGTTCAGCAGTGGCTGGAAATACACTTTGCCTCACATATCACGCTGCAAATGCTGGCCAACAAGACCAACATGAGTGTGCGCACCTTTAAACGCCGCTTCAAGGAGGCCACGGGGGAGGCCCCCATGCAGTTTTTACAGCAGCTGAGGCTGGAGCAGGGCAAGGACATGCTCAGGTACAGCCAAAAGAAGGTCTCGGAAATTGCCTGGGCGCTGGGGTATGAAGACCCCGGCCACTTTAACCGCTTGTTTAAACGCCACTTTGCTGCCACCCCGGCGCGCTGGCGCAAGAATCAACCCTAGCGCAGCGCGCGGCAGGCACCTAGGCTACTCTGTAAAGGCTCGTCCATTCACTCATACATCGATTGGAAGCCTCATGATTCGCTCGCCCTTTTGGCAAAACCTATTCCGACCCGCTCACAAACACAGCAAACAGATCTGTGACTTATGGCTGGCGACCCCTATTTTTGCGCAGGTGAGCCACGGGCAATGCCTGCAATTGGTGAATGATATGGCCATGCGTCACTATCAAGGCGGTGAAGCCATCTTTCGCCTGGGCGATGTGGGCATTGGCACAGGGTTGATTATTAGCGGCTCGGTGAACATCCGGGTGGGGGACAAGACCTTGGCCAACATGGTCGAGGGGGATTTTTTTGGTGAGGTGGCACTGGTGATCGAGGCGCCTCGCACCGCCACGGCGGTGGCCGAGGGGGATACGCAAATTGTCTTTTTTTTACGCCCACAGTTGGAAGCCCTGTTGTCGCGCGCGCCACGTCAGGGGGCAAAGATCATGCAAAACTTGGCGCGGGTCATGGCCAATCGCTTGGGCTTCACCAATACCCTATTAGAGAAAAGCCATGTGGATGATTAAACACATGCCCCCCACGGTGAAGGCCCTGTTCGGTTTTGCTTTTTTATTGGTGATCACCAGCGTGCTGGTGTGGGTGCTTAACCCAGTGATTATTCCCGTGCTGGTGTCTCTGGCCTTGTATGTTTGTTTGCTGCCGTTACACGACTGGCTTACCAATTTGGGGTGGCGGCGCGACTTGTCGGCTTTGGCCATTTTACTGCTGCTGATGTTTGTGGTGTTGGTGCCGGGTTCCTTAGTGTTGGCCGAATTTAATGAGCAGGCCATGCTCTGGCAGAGCAAGGCCACCACCGCGGGGCAGTCCCTCAATGCGCTGTTGAGTCAGATCTCGGCGCAACTGGCGCAGTGGCAGTTTCATATAGAGGTGGCGCAGCTAAAGGCCAATATTTTATCGGCTGTGGTGAGCGACGAGGGCACCTTCTTGAGTTCCATCAGTGCGCTGATCATGAGCATCGCCAGCTCATTGCTATTGGTGCCTTTCATCACTTTTTTTCTGCTGCGCGATTTTGAATCCTTGCGTAATAAGTCGCTTAACCTGTTGCCCAATAAATATTTTGAACTGGGTTGGTTGATGTATTTTAAGGTGGCCAGGCAGACTCAGGGCTATGTGCGGGCGGTGTTGATTCAACAATCTATATTGGCGGCGGTGGCGGCCACGGGTTTTTGGCTTAGTGGTTTCGATAGCCCGGTTATTCTGGGGCTCATTGCCGGCATCTTGGGCTTGATTCCCTATGTGGGGCCAGCGTTAGGGCTGTTGCCGCCTTTTTATTTAGTGTTGGCCAATCAGCCGGTGAATTATGATGCCATGTACGCAGCGGTGTTGGTTATTGGGGTGGCTTATCTCATTGACAACCTGCTGGTGATTCCTTTGCTGGTGGCTCGTTTTTCCAATTTACACCCATTGGTGGCGTTATTAGGCATTATTATCTTTGGTAATTTCTTGGGTATCCTCGGCATGATCGCCGCCATCCCCATATTGGCCATCTCCAATATTGTATTTTGCCAATTGCTGCTCAGTTTTAAGCCAAAGAAATTCATCACCAATGTGGCCTCATGTCATTAGGCGGGCCGCCGCGGCCTACGCGTCAGGTGGGCTTGTCTCGCCTCATAAATCAATGTGATAATAAAAAACGACACGTGTTAGATAAATGAAATTGCTCGCTCATGAAGAGCGGGCCAGCCACATT
>CAJXIK010000265.1 GCA_913054445.1 uncultured Bermanella sp. | reverse complement strand
GATGTCTTCTACGCGGTTCACGCCTGTCTTGATGCTGCCGTCATCGTGCAGCTCCATCCAGCGGTATCCTGGGCCTTTCTCGTCCACCCCAAAATCGCTGGAATAAGGCGTAAACTGCACGCAGGTGGAAGGGGTCGAGATGAAGCGCACCCCGTTGATCTCACGGTCGCTATCCTGGTGCACATGACCCCACAGCACCACCTTTACATTTGGGTGGCGCTGCACGATGGCGAGCAGCGCGTCGCCGTTCTTAATTTGCTGGTTGTCAATCCATTCACAGCCCATGGGGATGGGTTGGTGGTGCATCACCAGCATGGTATGGCTGCTGGCATCGGCGGCTAGGGCGTCGTTGAGGATGTCGAGCTGGGATTGCGCTAGGTTGCCAAATACGCAGCCAGGTACTTGGCTGTCGAGCAGGATAATCTGCCACTTGCCCTTTTTAATGACCGAAACCATTTCTTGCTGTGCGCTCACCACCGAGAGCATGTTGCTCCTGTCGTCGTGATTACCGGGCAGCCAGTACTGGGGTTTGCCATCCTTCTCGAGTTGCTGTTTGAGCCTAGTATAGGAGGCAACGCTGCCGTCCTGACTTAAATCGCCAGAGCAGAGGAAGAAATCAAAGTCCGACACCTGTTGGTGCATCTGTTGCAATACAGTGTCTAGGCTGAACTGAGTGTCCATGCCCAAAAGCGTGCCGCCCGGCTTTGCAAACAAGTGGCAATCGGTTATTTGTATAAACTTCTGCATGACAGTTTTGGTCCAACTCCCTTCCCTGGGCGAGGTAATCGCCAATTAACAGTTCACTATATAGCTATAAGCTTAGTCATTTCTAGGGCGAGAGTCACATTTTATGCTGTGAGGCTGGAAATTAAGCTCGATAGCGGCCTCGCCGTGTAAGAGGCAGTGGCTTAACCAATCGGCTAGGAAGTGGTTGACCTGATGTTTTTCATCGGGCAGGCGCATCTGCGGGTTGGGATAGTGGTAGACCCCATTGAACCTGTGGTGGTTATCGAAGTTGATGACCTCGGCGGTGCGCAGGTCATGATACAGGCGGACCACCATGCGTGGCGGTGTGAGGTAGTCGTGGAGGTCGGAGACTTGCTCCACGAGTATGCCCTGCGTGTACTTAAATTGCTCCACCACCGACAGGCGAATACCGGTGGCATGCTTGACGTCACCGCGAACGTTAAATTCACGACTCGCGCCCGCGTCCATGTTGGGCATGAGCTTTAACAGATGCAGGTAGTTACTCTCACAGATTCCCGATAGCTCTTTTAGGTCGGGAACATAGGGTTTGCGCGGGTTTCGCATGTTTTATCTATGCCTAGCTGGGTTATGGGTTCACCGGGGCTGAGGTTTTAGTGTAGCGCGAATAGCTCGCCGTGGCCGCCTCCATGGGCGCTTCCATGTGGTGCCATTAGTGTTTAGAATCCGTGAATATTTATTTCATGAAGGACTCAAACATGAAGAAACTGGCTCTTGCCCTTATTACACTGGCCGCCGCCGCCTCATCTCAGGCGGTAGACCTTAAGAGTGTATTCGAACAAGCGGTGGTAAACGACCCGCAATTGGCAGCCGAGCTGGCGAATGCTAATGCCAATGTCCAGTCTATTGGTTTAGCTAGAGTGGGCGTTTTGCCACAGGTAGCCTTTAAAGCCGAAGTAGGCAGGTCTAACCTAGGTTTTGGCGTGGCCAGTATCGACGGCCCTTCTTCTGATAGAAACAGTTATAACGTTCAATTTAAGCAAGCCCTTTTTGGTGCCGAAGCTTGGTATAGCTATAAAGCCGCCAGTGCCACGACAGATGGTGCCTTAATTGAATTGCGTAAAGCCGAGCAAAATCTCGTGATACGCCTCTCGGAAGACTACTTTGATGTATTACGTGCTAACTCAACGCTAGCCGCTGCCAAGGCAAACGAAGCGGCGGTTAAACGTCAACTGGAGCAAACACGGCAGCGCTTTAAAGTGGGCTTGATTGCCATTACCGAGGTTCATGAAGCGCAAGCCATCTATGACGGGGCCACGGTCGAATTGATTGCCGCAGAAAGTCAGTTAGACATCGCCTATGAAACGCTAGCGGTTTTAACTGGCGAGCGTTATGACCGTATTAACCCCCTTAAAGAAACCTTGCCTTTATTAGGCCCTGTTCCTGCCGATCGCGCCCATTGGGAGCAAAAAGCCTTGGCACAAAATCTGGACGTGTTAATTGCTCAGCAGGCTCGAACCAGTGCCGAATTGAATCACAAGGCCAAAGTGGCAGCCCATATGCCCACTATGAATTTAGTCGCTTCCTATGGTGTTAGTCATGATGATAACCCAGGCTCACTCAGCGCTGGTCGTCATCTCACCACCCAGTATGTGGGTCTTGAAGTGGACTTACCTATTTACTTAGGGGGTAGCCAGAGGGCGGGCCAAAAGCAAGCCTATTATCAACGTCAAGCAGCAGAGCGCCAGTTGGAGCTGCAGCAGCGTGTCGCCAGCTTGAGTGTGCGTTCTCAATTCCGTCAGCTGATCGCCGACATGGCTCGTGTCAAGGCGCGTAAGCAAGCCATGACATCGGCGAAAAGTGCCATGGAAGCGACTCAAACCGGCTATGAGGTGGGAACCCGCAATATTGTGGAAGTACTGAAAGCGCAGCAGTCGGTATTCAGTGCGCAAAAGAATTACGCCTTCTCACGCTATGATTACGTGATCGACATGTTGAAGTTCCGTCAGGCTGTGGGCGAGCTATCTATGGGTGACATCGAAGAAGTGAACGGCTGGCTACAAAACTAGTAGTAGGTAAGAGGGCAGCCCCTGCCCGAATCGAATCGGCCACAGGGTGGCCACCCCCAGAACACAACCTTAAAGGGTGCCCGAGATGATCCCTGATCAATTACGCTGCCTGTACCTGCACGGCTTTAAAAGCTCACCCGAGTCGCACAAGGCGCAGTTAACCCACGCGTTTTTTGCCAAGCACGATG
>CAJXIK010000264.1 GCA_913054445.1 uncultured Bermanella sp. | reverse complement strand
AACTGGGATCAGACCGAGCAAAAGAATAAAGAGGCGCAACTCAAGCAGCTGGCACTGGTGGCCAGCAGCACCCACAACGCCGTCGCCATCTGTGACCCTGATGGCAGCATCAAGTGGGTCAACGCGGCCTTTACCCGTATCACCGGCTATGAGGCGCAAGAGATCACCGGGCTCAACTTGTCTAACCTGTTAACCGGCGCCAATACCGACCCAGACACCCTTGAATACTTCGAAGCACAGCTGGCCGAGGGCGAGGATGCCCACGGCGATATCATCAATTACCATAAACATGGCCGCGAATACTGGGCGGCCATCGACATTCAGGCCATCAAGGATGAGGACGGCAACACCAGCGAATTCATCGAGGTGCAAACCGACATCACCCACAAAAAACTGGCCGAGCAAAACCTGCACGATGCGGTGGCCAAGGCCGAGGTGCTGGCCATTGCCGCCGAGCAAGCTAGCGTGGCCAAGAGTGAATTTTTGGCCAACATGTCCCACGAAATACGCACCCCCATGAACGGCGTACTGGGCATGCTTAACCTGTTGATGCGCACCAAGCAGAACCCGCAGCAACAAAGGTACGCCTCCCTTGCTCACAACAGTGCGGAATCATTGCTGGTCTTAATCAACGACATATTGGATTTTTCCAAGATCGAGGCCGGTAAACTCGAGTTGGAAAGCATAGACTTTGATTTAATTAAGGTGATCAGCGAGTTCTCGGCGACCTACGCCTACCGCGTGCATGAAAAGAACCTAGAATACATAGTGCAGCTGGCAGACGACCTACCCAAGATCGTCACCGGCGACCCCACCCGAATTCGTCAGGTCATCACTAACCTGTGCGCTAATGCCCTAAAATTTACCTCGCTGGGTGAAATACACCTCAGCGTCAGCGTCGTCGATGAGCAGCTGATTCGCTTCGAAATCAGCGACACCGGCATTGGCATCCCGCCAGCAAAAACCAAGAAACTGTTTAGCAAGTTTACCCAAGTAGACGGCAGCACCACCCGCCAGTACGGCGGCACCGGCCTAGGGCTCTCCATCAGCAAGCAACTGTGCCAGCTAATGGGCGGAGAAGTGGGCGTAGACAGCATCGAGGGTCAGGGCAGTACCTTCTGGTTTACCGTGCGCCTACCCGCCTCGCAAAAAGTAAACCAAGTGGCGGTGCCCCACCTATCTCTGCACGATACCAACATTCTCGTGGTGGACGACAACCAAACCAATCGGGAGGTGGTCGGGGGCCTGTTAACGTCCTGGGGAGCCAGCGTGGACTACGCCGCCCTGCCCCACATCGCCCACCAGATGTTAACCGACCATAAAGACAAGTATCGGCTGGTCATTCTCGACATGCAGATGCCAGAAGAAGACGGCCTATCTTTATTAAAGCGCCTACAAGACAACTTACCGTTTACGCAAACCTATTTTTTGCTCATGACCTCTGTGGTACTGGATATGCCCGTCACGGCCATCAAGGCACTGGGCCTGTCGGGCATACTCAATAAACCGGTGATGAACATCGACCTGCACAAGGCCCTGGCCATTATTATTGAGCATGGCAAGGCCTTCGAAGAAACCCAGAGGCTCGTGACTAAGAGCAGCTTGCAGGCGCTCGATGCAGATACCAAAAAGCTGCTGTTGGTGGAAGACAATCTCATCAACCAAGAGGTTGCCAAGAGCATCTTGGAAGAGTTTGGCTACAGCATAGACACCGCCGAGAATGGTGAGATTGCCATCGCCATGCTCAATAAAAATACCCCTTACGGGGCCGTATTAATGGATTGCCAAATGCCGATCATGGACGGCTACCAGACCACAGAAAATATTCGCCAGGGCATGGCCGGAGCACACAACCAAGACATCACTATCATCGCCATGACCGCCAATGCCATGAAGGGCGACCGCGAAAAATGCCTAGCATGCGGCATGGACGACTACCTAACCAAGCCATTGGATATATTAAAACTGGAAAAATTATTGCAGCACTGGCTTAAAGAAGGAAAAGATTAAAGAAGGGAGTGAACCGAGGGCGAGCGAGGCGAGCGCCTATTGTCAGGGCCGCCTGCTTGTTTATATCAATCTAGGCGAAAGCCTATTTTCAGGGTCACCTGCCAATGGGCGACCTTACCGTCTTGGATGTGACCCCGAGTATCCATCACCTCAAACCAATCCATGTTGTTAATGGTGCTGCCGCACTTGTTCACCGCATTCTTGATGGCATCTTCCATATCCAGCGAGGAACTACCGGTTATCTCGACTTTTTTATAGACATGATCACTCATGGGACACTCCTAGACTTGACGATTAATAACGCAAATATTAACGGACTTAATTGAGTCTAGGACAGGTGGGGGATTTGCGCCAAAATTTCGCTCAGTGCATGCAACATATCTAGGGTTCGATGTTTCGAACCCGCCGCACTGGCGCTATTTTAATTTGGTATTATTTTTAATGTCACGGCTGCTGCGAATAAGCTCGTCACCGCCGATGGGGTTGACAGACTTGGCCAGCCGGTCATATAGCAGCACATTGACGCTAGCCGCCAAGTTGAGACAACCCACAGTGGGAATATAGACCACGGCATGGGCCTGATCGAGTACATCCTGCTTGATGGTGCCGTCTTCTGGGCCGAAGATGTAGATGGCATTGGCAGGGTGCTCGAACTCGGGCAAGGGGATGGCCCCCTCTACCAACTCTACACACACCACCTTGACGTCAGCGCCGACACAATCCAGCAGTGAATCGACACCGCTTAACGGTATCTTGCGGCTGGTGTTGTGGGTGTCGGTGTGAAAGCGCGCCGCCTTGGCATAACGCTCCCCCGTGTAATAGATGGCATCCACCTGAAAACAGCCTGCTGCGCGCATGACGATGCCCATGTTAGTGGGACTCTTGGGGTTGGTTATGCCTAGGCTAACACCGGTGTTGCTCGTTAAAGGTTGGCTCATGATCATTTTTGTCGCGAATATTTGCCGCAATAATAGCAAGCTATGGGCAAGATTGC
>CAJXIK010000263.1 GCA_913054445.1 uncultured Bermanella sp. | reverse complement strand
GCTTATGTTGAGCCAGCGGCATCGCCTCACGGCACGCTTTTAAAGCACCGAAGTCTAACCGAGCCATGGCGATGCCAGGCTCGCTACCCGTCACCTGCGCCAAAATCTCACCGCTGGGAGCCACGATCATACTGTGCCCCCAGGTACGCCTGCCATCTTCATGAACCCCCACCTGATTGGCCGCCAAGATAAAACTCTGGGTCTCGATGGCCCGCGCCCTCAGCAATATTTCCCAGTGAGCCTCGCCAGTTTTATAGGTAAAGGCCGAGGGCACGCTGATGATCTCGCAGCCCTGTCGCATGTAGTGCTGAAATAATTCAGGGAAACGTAAGTCATAGCAGATGGTGAGCCCCAGGTTCACACCCGCGACCCTCACCTGTTGCGGCTCACACCCCGCCAAAAACGTGTTGGATTCTTTATAAGCGCCTTTTTCATCTGCCACCGCCACATCGAACAGGTGAATCTTTTGGTAGGCCGCCAGTTGCTTGCCCTGCGGGGAAAATACCAAACAGCTGGCGAACACCTTTTGCTCATGCTGGGCCGAACGCAAGGGCAGTGAACCCGCCACTAAATATACCTGATATTTTTTACTCCAGGCGGCAAGCGTCGCCAACACATCTTGCGCGGTGAAACGACGGCTGGCCAAATGATATTGATTCGTCACCCCTAGGCAGGCAAACATCTCTGGCAACACCAGCAATTGGCCACCTCGCTGCGATGCCTGCTTTATTAGCTGCTCGGCCGCCAACAGGTTAGCGTCCACATCTTTTTGGCTGTTCATCTGAATGACGGCACACCACATCAGTCATCTTCCCCCAAGCCAAAGACATCTTTCATACGCAGCCAATAGGACTTGTATTTTTTACCTTCGATTTCATTATCGAAACGCTTCATTATTTTCAATTCGGGTTCCTCCCAGGTACCACTCAACTTATAGGTCGCGCTGGAGAATTTTTCGATCTCGCCACCCACTAATTTTTCACCAACATAAATTGAGGCTGCAATAGGGGGGGCAAATCCCGCGAGAATGGCCACGAAGGGCAGGGTACTAAATACCGGAAACGTAACCGCCAACTCTTGATCCAATTCTTTGCTGAGCACATTAACCGAGCCGCTCGCCGAAAAACTGGCCGATGGGCCCACGAAGTCAAGGGTGTCTTCGATCTCAAGCAAGCCATGGCTAATATGGGTCTTGCCTTTGATGTCATCGAAATGCAATCCCGTCTGGTATACATCAGAAAAATCTAAGCGTAAACGACGGCCGACGGCACCAAAATTTAACAGACCAAAGGCACCCAGCGCACCGGTATCTCCGGCCTCGATGAAGCGGCCATCTTTTAGGTGAAAATCCACCACACCCGATAAATTTGCCAGCTCAAACTGCGTTGGGCTTGCTAGCCAGTGAACATCTAGATGTGTCTGTAGGTACTCGGCTTCGAGGGCTGGCTTTTGGTGCCAGGCTGTCTGTACTCCACCCACATCTGTACTGCTCAACTGCAAGTTAAGCGCTGTCTTCTCTGTCGTCAAACCCGTACTGGGCTTCATCCAGCTCATGCTGCCCGCCACATTAAGTTTCTTAATTTGCCCGTCGATATCATCGATGACGACCCCGTCCACTGTCGGCACCACCCTTAGTTTCCAGCGCCCATAGTTCGTCGGCCCGAGAAAAATCTCCGCTATGTTTACATCTAACGCTGGGAAAGCGGCAGGGTCAACCTCCAACAGTGGGTCCGTTTCTGAGTCGGGCTTATCCGCACTTAACGCTGGCCAGTGCAGGTATTCTAGCTTCACCACGGTGGCCTCACCTGCCTCATAGACGAGGTCGCCCTTTGCCAGCGGCGCGTCCAATTTAATGTGCCACTGCTCGCCAGCCACATTTATGTCTGTCTTTACACGCTCGAATACGTGCTCGCCATACACTATTTCAGCGCTGCTGAGGCTGATACTGCTAAGCGGGTTAGTCGTTTCGCGAGCGTTGCTGGCGGCAGGAGCATAACGCTGATTCATCTTCAGAATACCTTGCCAGGCCTCTAACCAGTCATCCACATTTAGCGTTTCAACATGGCCCTTTACCACCAAGCCTGGGGCGTTGGGCACATACGCCTCCACCGCGCCTAAATACACTTGCCCGGCGGACAGCACCCCAGCGTCGAACTGCATGGCCAGATTAACCTTATCAGCGTAGGAGAGTTTCAACGTCAAGCCATCCTTTATTTGCACGCTGCTATTAAATGCGACCGCCTGCTGGCTCGGCTTAAATAGGGGGGCAGGTAAGTCCAGAGCAATGCCTTGCAACTGGGACGCCACTTTTAAACCGGTAAAGCCGCCATCCCTGCTATCGATAATAAAATGTCCAGCGACAGGGGTCTTACCCGATACTCCATTTAACAGCCCCAGCCTTAACCAGTCTTTAAGGCCCTGGGTATTCAGGTCTCCCTCAAAGGCGATGTCGGTGCGTAAGTCACCGCCCTTAAACTGACTGCCAATCGTCACATCAATATGCTCATCCCAGAGGCGAGTCTGTAAGCCTGCACTGCTCAACCCTTGGCGACTGGTAAATTGCAGCGGCCCGTTAAGTTGCAAAAAGTTCAGACCCACATCATTCATCGCCAGCTCGGCATCGTCGAGCCGAGTTTGCACCGCCACCGCCATGTCTTCGAGGGGGGAGTCCAGCGGAATCTTAAAGCCCAGGGAAGTCTCATGTGTGCCCGCCAACTGCCAATCATCCAGCTGATGGTTGACGATTGCCTGCAATGGCGTTTGCTGAAAGTAGGATAATAATTCTGGCGCAGCGCCCACGGCGAGGGAGTCTATCCATAAGAAACCCAATCCGCGTTCATCGTGCTGGAACGCGATCTGGCTATCATGCAATGTCCCCCCCAATGTTTGCGCGGAGCTGATGGTCGCCAACACGCGGCGGCTATCGATAAACAACTCCCCCTGAGCCTGCCGCACCTCTGGCCACTGCGGAAGATACGAGAGGTCCACATCGTCTAGCTTTAAATAAAGTTCTAATTGCGGCA
>CAJXIK010000262.1 GCA_913054445.1 uncultured Bermanella sp. | reverse complement strand
TGAATTGCTTGAATTGCTTGAACTGCTAATGGTGTTGCCTGCCACGTCTTATTACACATCCTTGCAGAGCGCTTCATGATTAATTCACAAGCTCTCTAAGTATTGACGGTTATGGTGGCGGCAACGGGTTTTTAATATATTTTTTTGAAATTGATCTTGCGGTTTATATAGCTGGATACTGTTAAAGGCGGGCCTATAAGTCGTCGACCATGCCTTTCACCTTATCTTTTAACAGGGTTTTTTTACGGTCTAAGAATTCTTCGCCCTGTTCAATGAGCCCAGCCTCGTCGGCACTGTCATGGGCATCGTGCAGCACAGCCGGGTCTGCCAACGGGTTATCGTACAACGCGTTGCCCTTGCCGATGTTCACCCCAAACCATAAACCCACCGTAAAACTCAAGACGCTGGCCACTAGTAAAATTTTCATGTTATTTCCTTTTCGGTATATTCCCGGCGCGAGCTTGCCCTGGGGTTAGTTTAAGATGACGTCTATGCGCTCTTTCAGGTAGATTTCATGCTCGTTAATATGACTGCGATAGGCCAAAATTTCTACCCCTTTGTGCGCCGCCTCCCTTAGCAATTGGCCATAGAGCGGGTCTATGTGATCTGCCGGGCGCACCTGTTTGATGCCGCTGTGATTCACACAGAAAAAGATTACCCCACGGTGACCCTCTTCCACCATGAGCATCAACTCCCGTAAGTGCTTGCTGGCACGGGCGCTGACGCTGTCGGGAAAATAACCGATGCCATCGACAAAGCTGCCCTCAGCGTTGGGGGCATCGCCCTTCATGGCTTCTAGTAAGGTGGTGTTTTTTACCTCCACATAGATGGCCTGCTCGCCCCCCGTCAGTAGAATATCGATACGACTCTTCTCATGGCCGTAACGCACCTCGGTATTGAGCACGCGGTAATCTTGCAGCTCGCTCACCACGCCATTTTCTATGGCCTCGCGCACTAGGTAATTGGGGCGCGCGGTATTGATACACGCCACATGGCCAGATGGCGTCTGCACCAGTTCGAGGCTATGGGGGTATTTGCGTTTTTCATTGTGGCTGTGCCAGTACCAGGCATCTCCCCCCACCACGTAACAGTTTTTCATGGAGCCGGTGTTGGCGTTGTGTACCGTGAGCACCTCGCCGTCTGCTAGGGATAGGTCCACCATGAAGCGCTTGTAGCGCTTAATCCAGGAGGCTTTCTGTAATGGAAATTGAAATTTCATGTGGTTAACTTTTAGTGCCTCATTTTATTTAAAGTAGGGGCTCTGCCTTGAGCAGACGCTAGCCTAGTTCACTATATAGACGGAGTTATGGGCTATTTTCAGGCTAATGCCCATTATTTATTGACTTATTTTGCTCATATCTGGACAAAGATCTGCATTTTTTGATATTAATGTGGCATAGGTAAATGTTATCTGATAGTTTTTCGCCCCCTATTGACCCATGCACGCATATTGGGGTCTATAACTGGAAACAATATGGCCCAAGAGCCTAGCAAGGTGAGGCAGGATTATATGCCAGCAAAAGATAAAACCGAATTCGCACAGTCCGGCTTTACACCCTATAAAGAGAAAAAGGGTGAAGAGTACATGGGTACCGACATGAAGGAACACTTCAAGGGTATTCTCAACGGCTGGAAGCAAGAGTTGATGGAAGAAGCGGACCGCACTAAGGTGCACATGCAAACTGACGCCGAAAATTACGCCGATCCCAACGATCGCGCCAGTCAGGAAGAAGAGTTCAGTCTTGAACTGCGTACCCGTGACCGTGAACGCAAGCTCATCAAGAAAATTGAGAAGACCCTCGAGATCATCGAGGCCGATGACTACGGCTACTGCGATGCCTGCGGTATCGAGATTGGTGTGCGTCGTCTAGAAGCACGACCCACCGCCGACCAGTGCATCGACTGCAAGACCCTAGCAGAACTCAAAGAAAAGCAAGTGGGCAAGTAAAACCAGCCACCGCTTCACTACAAGCACCTATTTATAGGTGCTTTTTTATGCGTGCTATTACGCGATATCCCCAACGGCCAACAGCGGCAGCCCATATTTATGTCCATTAACCGCCCATACATAGGCCGCTTCGCCCCCACCCCCAGCGGCCCTCTGCATCAGGGTTCCCTCGTGGCAGCACTGGCCAGCTACCTAGATGCCCACCATCATCGAGGCAAGTGGCTGCTGCGCATGGAGGATTTAGACCCCCCTAGGGAAGACCGCGCCGCCAGCGAACTCATTCCCCAGCAGCTGTTGGCCCACGGCCTAAAATGGCATGGCGCGATGACATATCAGAGCCACAACCACCGCCGCTACCAAGAGACCCTGGCTCAACTCAAGGGTAAGAACCTGCTATTTCCCTGTACCTGTTCCCGCAAGATGCTGGCCGCGCAGGCCGGTTTGCATCAGGGCGATTGCCATAGCCTAGACCCTGACCAGCCCACCGCGACCGCTCGCCCCCATGCCTGGCGGCTGCCGGTAAGCGATGAAGTTTGGTGGTGTGAGGACAGAGTGTATGGCCATTACGGCCACAACCTCATGAACGCCGTGGGGGACCCGGTATTGAAGCGCAAGGACGGCCCCTATGCCTATCAATTGGCGGTGGTGGTGGATGACCACGACGCCGGCATTAATCAGGTGGTGCGCGGCCTAGACCTGCTGGACAACACTCCCCGGCAACTTTATTTGATGGCGTGTCTCGATTATGAGCCCCCGCAATACCTGCACCTGCCGCTCATGTTGAACCCAGCAGGGCAAAAACTAAGCAAGCAGAATAAGGCGCGCGCACTGGATTTAAGCACGCCCCTGCAAAACCTGTTAAGCGCCCTGCGGTTTTTGCAGCAGCCCCTGCCCCCCGCCGAACTCAGCGAGCACACCCAACAAATATTAGACTGGGCCATACGCCACTGGCGGGTGGCGGCGATCCCCCCTCACCGTGCTGGGGTTATGTAGGAGGCCACCCCGTGGCCGAAAGGACTCAATCGCGCACGGGGTGCACTCGTACCTAGTGCCAATCTGGCCGCAAGCACAGGGCT
>CAJXIK010000261.1 GCA_913054445.1 uncultured Bermanella sp. | reverse complement strand
TGCAAAGAAGAGAATTAAGGGGATTTTAGCATGAATAACTCGTGCTAATTCAACTTTGACACTCTCAGTCATGGGCAGGCAGACTCTAAAGATCAAGGCTGACCCTTAGAAATCTAGCCACTATACATTAACCCGCGTCGGCGATATTACTCACCTTATTGTCACCGCTAGGTTCAGCCAAGAGCGCAGTCTTGCCCTTGAAGGCAGCCATGAGTAAGTCTTTGTGCTCGGCCAGTAACATGCCGATGTCTTCGGCCATCTCGGCCGATAAGCCCGCCACATTACCGTCTAAAAAGTCACCTAGGGCGCTGCCCAGCTCGAGTTTTTTATCGTAATCGTCCGCGTCTTTCTTACTGGTGAATTGTCGGCTTTCATCTCGGTCGGACATGTAAAGTGTCACCACTGCCATGGGTAGGCTCCTGAGGTTGGTTTAATACGAATCAAATAACTGTTTATTTATACAGTAGTTAAAAATAAAAAGCAAACCGCCATTTAGCAAGGGTAATTAAGCGCCGCTTTTATCTCTTCTAGCTGGGTTTTCAACCATTTCTTATTGATGGGCCCCCAGTCTAGGATGGCATAGGCCCCGTCTTTATTGGCCCCCTGAAACACACACTGTATATCCAATTCTTGCAGGGCAAGGATAGTGTCCTGGGCGGTGCGCCTCGGCATGCCGGTTTCCTGCACAATAGCCGGCACGGTATTAACACCAGCATCGATGAGCTGAGCCACCAGCAAGCGCCGGTAAAAGCTGCTCTTGGTCTTGCTGATGGGGCTGAGGGTAATGTCACTGCTAGCCATGAATCAATCCACCTTATTAAGGGTGACGTCCAATTTTTTAGCATCGCCCGCATACCACTTTTGAACATACAGGCTGCCGACTATGGGGGGCTTGCCCGCGTCTGGTACCTCTTTGTAGCGCACGCTGTTTTTGGTTTCTTTTTCAAACTCGAAGCGAATGGTGGTGGCTGACATGTTGTGTCTCAAATTAAAATTATTGTTATGGGCAGGCTTTAGCGGCCAACCATAACACATTAAAAGAACACGCCCTCGCTGGATAACTCACTCACTTCTATCCAGTTTACGCGCTCAGTTAGACATAAATAGACGTTAAATATTAACCCTTATTCTTTTTTTACGAATACGTGACGCTCGCCGTTTAATAGCGGCAAAACGCCTTATTTTTTCTATACTTGAGCTAACAGTAACGGTTAACAATCGGTTAGCGAACCCCATGAGCGACATACACCCCGCATTGTCTGGCGAGTTATTAGAGCAGCAAGTAGAGTGCTTCAAGAAAGCCTCTCTGTATTTGCTCATCATCAACAACCATATTGCCGATACCTCGGACAAATTAGTCGAGTTACTGGGTTACAAAAGCAAGCAAGAGATGCCGCAGTTGTTTCCCCTGTTGATTCCCTGTGAGCACCCTAAGGAATTTTTGGTCTATCACAAGCTGGTCAGTGAACATCATAACCGGGAAAACTTTGATCTTAAGTTAGTGGGTGCCGAGCAAAAAATCATCACCCTACGCTTCATGGCCAAGCCACTGTTAAGCACAAATAGTGACTGTGTGGTGATGCTAGTGGGGGAAGATGTCACCTACCAGCATAAAAAACTCGACGACCTGAGCGAGTCTTCCAGCCTTTTTAAATTCAACCCTTATTCTATAATCATCACCGACCCACAGGGCATCATCTGCAAGGTGAACCCCAAGTTTGTGAAAAAAACCCAGTACCTAGAGGATGAGATCCTGGGCCGGAGTATCTTCGATTTCAAACATATTCCAGGCGCCGATGCCGAGGCGATACTCAAGATCATCATCCACCAGAAGGATTACCGGGCCGAATTTATCAGCATGCGCAAAGACGGTATGGAATTTGACGAAGACCTATATGCCATCCCTGTATATGAATATGGTGAACTCACCCGCATCCTGTTTATCGGTGAAGACGTCTCCATGAAAAAACAGATCATGCACAACCTAGAACAAAAAGCCTATTACGATGACTTAACCGGCTTTTATCGTAAAGAGGTGGGCTATTCGCTGCTATATGAAGTGTGTGACAGCGAGAAAAATTTCGGCCTATTCTTTCTCGACTACCGTTCCTTCAAGAAAATAAACGAAGACTTTAACGACCAGGTGGCCGATAAGGTGCTGAAAATTGGCAGCGAACGACTGCGGCAGGCCATGCGCCAGCAAGATATTTTTATACGCTGGCAGGGGGACGAGTTTATTATTATTGCGCCCAATTTAAACGACATAGATGACATGCAAGTGGTGGCCGACAAGATCATGTCGGCCTTTCACCTGCCCTTTATCATGGAGGAAGGCCCCATCGGTATTCATGTGGACTTGGGGGGCTGTTATTGTCAGGTGGGCAAGGGGCCCGTGGTGGCGCGGGCCATTATCAAGCTGGCCCATGGCAACATGCACATATCCAAACAGGGTGAGCTGCTCATCTGCACCTCCATTTATGGCCGAGATGAGAGCCGTGCCATACGCCAATATCAATCCCCGTGAGTTCAACCTCGAAGTGCATCAACAAATATTCAAAGTTCACTGCATGACATCCACCTGCCCATGACGAAACATCAAGCCGCATGGGAGTAATGAAAATGATCATAGGCCTTCAGCCAAATTTTTAGGCTACTGGGTTTAGCTAGGCACACGATGAGATTTTGAAACTCGCCCTGATACTTAAGCAGCACTTCCAAGGCCTGTTGTGCGGCTAAGGTCGCGGGAAATTGATTGCCCCCCGTACCCAAAGAAACAAAGGCCAAAGATTCGATGTTGTGCTCTAACGCCAGCTTTACGCTATTTTCATAGCAGGCTTTTAACTGCCGTAACGACTGACAGCCCCAGTGGTCGCCACCGCTATAATGGGGGGGCACAGTGTGAATCACCGCATCACACAATAGGTTAAACCCTGGGGTGATGACCGCCTCACCGACGCGGGCACGGCCCAGCGCCTGGCAGGCCCGTTCTAATTCCGCCCCGGCACGTGCAAAAATATGCTCACTCA
>CAJXIK010000260.1 GCA_913054445.1 uncultured Bermanella sp. | reverse complement strand
GCCACGGGTGGATTGTATAACTCTGAGTTAACAGAAGCGCAAAACTTTACAGATTTTGGTGACAGGCTCAACATAACACTCTCTGGCAATAAAGACGCCGAGACCTTCATAAAATTGAAGTTTGAATTGCATGAGGCGCAGGCAGCGGCCAATTTTCTCAACGATTATGTCGAATTTTCTCTGCAGCGCCGCTTGTCTGAGATTCGGCAGACATTAGAGAGCAAGCGCTTAGTACGTTTAAATAAATTGGAATACGATGCCAGCCTAATTCGCGATAAATACTACAGCCAAAAGATTCAGCGCAAGTTACAGTTAAATGAGGCTCATCTCATCGCTAAGTCGGTGGGGCAGCTTGAACCCATATACAGTAAGAGCGATATATTGGGCAGCTTCGCGCCTCCTTTGTACATGTACGGCTCTAAGGCGCTGGCTGCGGAAGAACGGGCGCTAAGCGGGCGCGAAGCTATGACTGCAGGGCTGCCCCATGGCGAAGAGCACTTCATCACGGGTTTGTCTTCTATATTGTTTGAGATTCGGCAGTTAAAAAGCTTAAACGTCGATTACTCCAAAATAAAAATCGTGCAGCTGGATGAGCCCGCGTCGGTGCCGGTTAATCCCGCGAAACCGAAAAAACTATTGGTGATGGTATTATCTGTGGTGGCCGGTGGCTTCTTGGGCTTGATGATGGCCTTGATGGCGGCTGCCTATAAGCGCCACATAAAAAGAACGTAATGGATTGCCGAATCTATAAAGTAAGTAACTATTTAGGTGATGAGTTAGATGGCTCGAGTATTTAATTTTTGTGCAGGCCCCGCCGCCTTGCCTGAGGCTGTATTGAAAAAAGCGGCGGCAGAGATGCAAGACTGGCACGGTAAGGGCCTGTCCATCATGGAGATGTCCCACCGCAGCCCAGAGTATGTATCGGTGGCCCAGCAAGCCGAACAGGATCTGCGCGATTTATTGAGCATTCCCGCGAACTATAAAGTGTTGTTCATGCAGGGCGGTGCCAGCGCACAATTTTCCATGATCCCCATGAACCTGCTGCGAGGCAAAAAAAGCGCCGATTATATCAATAGTGGTCAGTGGTCAGCTAAGGCCATCAAGGAAGCTAGGCAGTATTGTGAGGTGCGTGTGGTGGCCAGCTCTGAAGATGAAAATTTCAGCTATGCGCCATCACAAGCCGACTTAAAACTTAATGCAGATGCCGCCTATGTTCATTACACGCCTAATGAAACCATAGGCGGGGTGGAATTCGACTATATTCCCGATACTGGCGATGTGCCTCTCGTGGCCGATTTTTCCTCCAGCATCTTGAGTGCCCAATTAGATGTGAGTAAGTTTGCGTTAATCTATGCGGGGGCACAGAAAAATATCGGCCCAGCCGGTTTGTGCATCGTCATCGTGCGTGAAGATTTGTTAGGCGAAGTGCTAACCGGTACACCCACCACCATGAATTATCAGGTGACGGCGGACAACGGCTCCATGTACAACACGCCTGCTAGCTATTCTTGGTATTTGGCGGGTTTAGTGTTTGCATGGTTGAAAGAGCAGGGCGGGGTGCCAGCCATGAATGTGATTAACCTGCGCAAAGCCAAAAAATTGTACGACTATATAGACGGCAGTGGCTTCTATGCTAACCCTGTGAAAATGAATAACCGCTCCATCATGAATGTGCCGTTCACCTTAAAAGCAGCTGCCTTAGATGCTCAGTTCATTAAAGAGGCAGACGCTAAGGGCTTGTTAAACCTAAAAGGCCACCGCAGCGTAGGAGGTATGCGCGCCAGCATTTACAACGCGGTGAGCGAGCAGGCGGTGGATGCCTTAATCGCCTTCATGCAAGATTTCGCTAAACGCAATGCTTGAGATACCAGCCAAGGGCTGCTTTCGTACGAGGCCACCCCGTGGCCGATTTTCGCTCATGACCAATCCGACTGTCGCTCATGAGCAATAATTTAAACTCTGGAACACACCAGTAAATGAATGAAGAAAAAGAGCTTGGCCTGTTACGGGATCAAATAGATAGCCTAGATCAGAAGATTCAACAGCTAATAAATGAGCGTGCCAATTGCGCCAAGCAAGTGGCGGATGTGAAGCAAAAATACGCGCAGGGTGAAAAAATACAATTTTATCGCCCCGAGCGTGAAGCTCAGGTGTTGCGCAAAGTCATGGCACGCAATCAAGGCCCCATCGCCAATGAAGACATGGCGCGTATTTTTCGTGAAATCATGTCCATGTGCCTGGCCTTGGAAGAGCCCATAACGGTGGCGTACCTAGGGCCGCAGGGCACCTTTACCCAGGCGGCAACCCTAAAGCATTTTGGCCACAGCGTCGTATGTGACAGCCAGGTCTCCATCGGCGACGTGTTTCGTGAGGTGGCCGCGGGGGCGGTGCAATACGGGGTGGTGCCGGTCGAAAACTCCACCGAGGGCGTGGTCACTCACACCCTAGATAGCTTCACGCAATCGCCGTTGCAAATTTGTGGTGAGGTGGCCCTGCGCATTCATCATCACTTCTTGCTGAAGGACGAGTTGCGTCAAGCGGGCGCGGGGAAGTTGAATAAAGTCTATAGCCACCCCCAGTCCCTAGCTCAGTGCCGTCAGTGGTTGGATACGCATTGGCCGCAGCTGGAGCGTATTCCTGTCAGCTCCAATGCCGAAGCCGCCAAGCGCGCCTCGCAAGAAAACAATGCTGCCGCCATTGCCGGCGATGCCGCCGCCGAGTTATACGGCATGAATATTCACGCCAACAGCATCGAAGACTTGCCCGACAATACCACGCGTTTTTTAATCATAGGCCGTAAAAAAACCGGGTTAAGTGGCGCGGATAAGACCTCTATCATGGTGAGCAGTCGCAATCAGTCGGGTGCTTTGTATCACGTGCTGGAGCCGTTTCATGAGGCCGGGGTAAGCCTAACACGCATCGAAACCCGCCCCTCCAGAAACGGTGCTTGGAATTATAACTTCTTCATCGATTTCGAAGGGCACGTGGAAGAGCCCGCTATTAGTCGCGTGCTGGAAAAAGTGGGTGCTGCCGCCGCAGAATTGAAGAT
>CAJXIK010000259.1 GCA_913054445.1 uncultured Bermanella sp. | reverse complement strand
TCCCTTATGCCATTACACTCTTAGCAAAACTAGAGAGTTCAATAGTATCCACTAGTCTTAAACAGTAACCAGTGGCTAACTCATTGAAGGTTTTACCATGCATAATAAAATTTTATTGGCGGCGGCAATTTCGTGGGCGGCATTGCCAGCAGGCGCGGTGCCTTTTGCACCCACAGATGCCCGCGCCATGGCTATGGGGGGCACAGGGGTGGCCTCTGCCAAGACGGTGCACGCGGTGCAGTTTAATCCCGCACTGCTCTCCTCCGCCGATGAGAGCGATGATTTTGGCCTGCTGTTCCCGCAGATGGGGGGCTATTTTTCAGATGAAAATGACTTCATAGAATCCGCTGACGACTTTGTGGAAGCCGATTTCATCACCAGCTTCAACGCGGCCATAGATAACATCTCAAGCCCCATCGATAACATCCAAACCTTAATCACCACCATCGATAGCGCATCATCAGGCAACGGTAACCTAGCAGCATTAAGCAGCGCCACCACACAGTTGGCCACCGAGACAACCAGCTTAGTAACAGGCTCGACTCAATTAAGCACCGCCACCTCAGACCTAACCACGGGCGAATTTGGCCTGCAAAGTTTATCTGGCAAAGCCTTGCGGGGCGGCTTAGGCGGGGGCGCTGGCGTTGCTATTCCCAGTAAGAAATTTTCCTTTGCCATCAGTGCCAACAACAGCACCTCGTTCGCAGGCCAGTTAAACGTGGCCACCTCTGATCTCAACACCATCAACGCCTACCCCGGCGCCTTAGCCGCATTTGCTGGTGTTACCAACGACTACGCAACCGCCGCCGCGGCCGTTAGCGGCATCTTAACAAGAATCGAAACCGCACAGGCAACCAATGATCTGGCGGCCATACCCGGCTTAGGAGGTGAACTAAGTACCGCCCAGGCCGATTTAACCACAGCCAGTTCGGCCTTAAATAACTTCTCATACGGCGGCACTTCAACACCAGACGATGATAGCGACGGTGATTTTGTTATCTTTGAAGGCGGTGCCCTTGCCAGCGGTGCCCAGGACATTACATTAGACTCCACGGTAGACATCATTGCCATTGCCGTGACCGAGATCGCCATTAGTATCTCGCGCGAATTCACCTTCGGCGACCGCCAGGTGGCCATTGGTATCACCCCTAAATTACAACGCATAGATGCCTATGATTACACCGTAAAGGTTGAAGACGAAACCGATACCGGCGACATCACCGACTCAGGTGTCGATGACACCGCGTTTAATTTGGACATCGGTGCCTCCACACGTTTTGGCAGCATCGAACAGGGGACCATAGGCATAGTGGCTAAAAACTTAATTGGCAGAGATATCACCACCGTGAATGGGCGGCTCATTGAAATTAAGCCGCAGCTCAGAGCTGGGGTTTCTTATCAGGCTTTCGGCTGGATTAACCTCGCCGCCGACCTCGATTTAATGGAAAATGACCCGGTGGCATTTGAAGAGCCCAGCCAGTATTTTGCGGCGGGTCTCGAGGCCGATGTCTTTGGTTTCATGCAGCTGCGCGGTGGCTTTCGTACTAACCTCGCCGCCTCAGATCAAGAGGTTATTTCACTAGGGGCTGGGCTATCACCATTCAGCCTATTTCATACCGACATAGGGCTTTACACCAACACCAGCGACCCTAAAAAAGAAGTGGGCCTAGTGTTTGAATTCGGCGTAGATTGGTAAGCCAGCTGGGTTAAGAAATCTGTTAATAAGCCTGTAAATAAATTTGTAAAGGGTGGGCATGTGCCCACCTTTTTTATGCCTGTTGATGGCTTCTCCTCCAGTGTACAATTCCCCCACACTCCTCTAAAAATACAATCATGAAAAGCTACCTTGTGGGCGGCGCCGTGCGCGACCAATTATTAAATATAGCCAGCAAAGATAAAGACTGGGTGGTGGTGGGCGGCACCCCACAGAAGATGCTGGCCTTGGGTTACAAACAGGTGGGGGCCGACTTCCCAGTATTTTTACACCCCAAAACTCAGCAGGAATATGCCTTGGCGCGCACCGAACGCAAACAAGGCCAGGGCTATCAAGGCTTTGCCGTGCACTTCAGTGACGACGTGACCCTAGAGGAAGACTTGATTCGTCGCGACCTCACCATCAATGCCATGGCGCAATGTGCAGACGGCACCCTCATAGACCCCTTTAACGGCCAACAAGATTTACACAACAAAAAATTGCGCCATGTGAGCCCGGCCTTCAGTGAAGACCCTTTGCGGGTCTTGCGCGTCGCCCGTTTTGCCGCACGTTTTCATCACCTAGGGTTTAGCATCGCGCCCGAGACCCTCCAGCTCATGCAGAACATGAGCCGCAGCGGCGAGTTGAGTCACCTCACGGCAGAACGGGTGTGGGTGGAAACCGAACGCGCCTTGCAGGAAGAAAGCCCTTGGATATATTTTTCTGTGCTCAAACAATGCGCGGCATTAGCCGTGTGTTTTCCTGAATTAGATGCTCTATTTGGCGTGCCACAACCCAAGCAGCATCACCCAGAAATCGACACTGGCCGCCATAGCCTCATGGTGCTAGAGCAAGCCAGCCTTTTAAGCACAGAGCCCGTGGTGCGCTTTGCCGCCTTGCTGCACGACCTCGGCAAGGCCTTAACCCCGCAGGAAAACTGGCCCAAACACATTAAGCATGAGGTATTGGGGTTAGCACCCATAAATGAGATGTGCGATCGCCTGCGCATTCCCAATGCCTTTCGCGAACTCAGCTTAAAAACCTGTGAGTTTCATACCCAAGTACACAGGGCCTTCGAGTTAAAGGCCGGCACCATCTGGAAACTCTTGCGCCGCTGCGATGCCCTCAGAAAACCGCAGCGCTTCCATGACATGCTCAGCGCCTGCATGGCCGACAGTCGTGGCCGCACCGGTTTTGAAAATATCGAATACCCCCAGGCCGCTTACCTAACAGCCTTATTAGCGGCCGCCATGGCGGTGCCGGTAAAAGAGCTAGTGGCGCAAGGCCTACAAGGTGCCGCCCTAGGTCAGGCCATAGAGCAGGCACGCATCCAGGCCATATCCCATGCCCTGCCTCAATTAAA
>CAJXIK010000258.1 GCA_913054445.1 uncultured Bermanella sp. | reverse complement strand
TTTGCTCGGTACGATACACGCAGCTTAACGCCTTGCGGGCGGCCTCTGTGCCGTCCCAAGTGGCCACCGGCGTTAAACAGTTATCGCAATTGCCACAGGGCTCGGCCAGTTCATCGCCAAAGTAGCCCATGAGGGTTTGGCGACGACAGCTAGTGAGTTCTGCCAGGCCCAACATGCCGTTGAGTTTTTGTTGTTCGATGCGTTTAAATTGTTCGCCGGCCTCGCTGCCCGCCATCATCTGCTTGAGCTTAATGACGTCTTCTAGGCCGTAGGCCATCCAAGCGGTGGCGGGCTGACCATCACGACCGGCACGCCCGGTTTCCTGGTAATAAGCTTCGATGCTCTTGGGTAAATCTAGGTGGGCCACGAAGCGCACATCGGGCTTGTCTATGCCCATGCCGAAGGCAACGGTGGCCACCATGACGACGCCCTCTTCCCGCAAGAAACGCTGCTGATTTTGCTGGCGCACGCGCTTATCTAGCCCAGCGTGATAAGGCAGCGCATGGATGCCCTGCTCGCTTAACCAGAGGGCGGTGGCCTCTACCTTTTTACGCGACAGGCAGTACACCACCCCAGCATGACCATCATGCTCGCCCTGTAAAAAATTCAGCAGTTGTTGCTTGGGATTATTTTTCTGCGTGATGCGGTATTGAATATTGGGGCGATCAAACCCCGAGACGAAGACTCGGGCCTGTGACAACCCCAGACGCGCAATGATTTCCTCACGGGTCTTGGCATCGGCGGTGGCGGTTAAGGCGATGCGAGGCACCGTTGGGAAGCATTGCTGTAACAGGCTTAACTGCAAATAATCGCTGCGGAAGTCGTGCCCCCATTGCGACACGCAGTGGGCCTCGTCGATGGCAAACAGGGCCAGCCGACACTGAGCCAGCCAGTCTAGGGTGCGCTGCAAGGTGAGGCGCTCGGGCGCGATGTAGATCATATCTAGCTCGCCACGCAAGGCTTGCTGCTCTACCCGATAATTGTGCTCGCTGCCCATGGCCGAGTTCATGCACGCGGCGCGCACACCCGCCTGAGTGAGGGCATCGACCTGATCCTGCATGAGGGCGATGAGCGGCGAAATAACGATGCCCACGCCGTCGCGCACCAGAGCCGGTATTTGATAACACAGAGACTTGCCGCCTCCGGTGGGCATGAGCACGAAGACGTCCTGCCCATTCAGCAGCGACTCGATCACCTGATCTTGTGGCGCGCGAAACTGCTGGTAACCGAAAACCGTATTTAATATGTGATAGGCGGGCTGCATCATAGTGAGGGGCTTCAGGCGTTGATGGCCAGCAATTCCACATCAAAAATTAAGGTGGCACCCGGGCCGATTAAGCCCGCGCCGCGGTTGCCATAGGCCAGCTGACTGGGAATAAAGAAACGCGTTTTTTCTCCCACCACCATCAGTTGCACGCCCTCGGTCCAGCCCGGGATCACCTGATTTAAGGCAAAGGCGATGGATTCACCGCGATTGACCGAGCTATCGAACACACTGCCATCCAGCAAAGTGCCGTGATAGTGCACAGTAACCCTGTCGCTGGCGGCCGGATGCACGTCGCCCTCTCCCGGTGTTAGCACTTTATACTGCAAGCCCGAGGCGGTGGTGGTAACCCCCTCCTCGTTTTTATTATTCTGTAAAAATGTCTGACCCAACTCAATATTGCCCGCTGCGGCCTTCTTACCCTTCACGGCGCGCCAGGTAAAAAACAACACTAAGAGGACGACAGCGGCTATAAATAAAGGAGGCATGGGCGTTTCCAATAGAGAAATGTAGCGGGATTTTACCTGAGGGCTTAAACCTTGGGAAGTTGCCCTGCACCTGCCCGCAAAAGTTTACTGACTCATCCACACCTGTAAGCCTTGGGCGTTTAAGAGCAGGTCGGTGTTAATCACGGCGGTTTGCTCATCCACCGTCAATTGACAACCATGAACTTTTAGTTTGTTTAAGAAGAAGCTCAGAAAGTTTCTTTGCAGTTGCGCTGTATATGCAGAATCACTGGGCGCAATGTCTTTGGCCAGTTGCTGCGCCATTGCCACTAGGGTATCCACCTGAGACGCTAAATCGGCGGCCAACGCCTGAGGGTTTTCCAGCACACCGTAGTGGGTTAAAAACATGCGCTGCGGCTGCATCGCCATGAGTTTGTCGATGGAATTTTTTAACGCGTCTGGATCAAATTGCACAGGGGTGGTGGTGACCATCAAGAAGGCACCGTTTTCATTGGTTAACTCTTGATAGGCCAAGCCGAAAGTATCGCCGCTGAAAAAACCCTGGCTGACCTCATCGTAAACGCAAAAATGATGGCGCGCATGCCCCGGAGTATCCAAGAAAGTTAAAGTGCGCTGGCCCAAGGTGAGTTGTTCGTTATCTAGGGGACTAATGATACGCTCTTTGGCCACTGGCAGCAGGTCGCCATAGGTTTTATTAAATTCGGCCTCGCCATAAACCGCACTGGCCCCAGCCTGTAACTTGCTAGGGTCGATCATGTGGCGTGCGCCTTTTTCATGCACCACTAGGGTGGCGTTGGGAAGCTGCTGCATCAAACGCCCCACGCCGCCTGCGTGATCCAAGTGTACGTGGGTGGGAATGATGTATTTTACCTGTTCTGGCTTGAGGCCTAATTGCTGCAAACATGCAAAGATAAGCGGCACGGTATCCTTAGTGCCGGTCTCGATGATGGCGACTTCGCCTGCGTCTTGCATTATGTAGCAGGCCGCCATATTTGGCCGTTGAAATGCAGTGTCTAGCTGAGTGATGCCCCAACCTAAATCGAGTGTGTTAATCATGCTATCTCTCTTATTAGTTCTTATTATTGGCTGTTGAACGGTATTTTTTGCAGCTATGATACAGCAGAGAGATTAACGCTTGAATGTATTATTGGGCGATGGCCTGCAATATATTACTGGTGCTAATGACACCGGCCACGATGCCATGCTTACTCACAAACACGCGGCGAATGCCGTGCTGCAACATAACATAAGCGATCTCTTGCAGGTCGGCCTGTGCATCTACCTGCACAACCTCGGGCGTCATGATTTGGTTCACCGTGCAGTTTTC
>CAJXIK010000257.1 GCA_913054445.1 uncultured Bermanella sp. | reverse complement strand
GATCTACGTGCTCTACTGGCTCAGGGTTAAACTCGGCTAAATACACGCTAAGTGCCCGGTAAAATCGATCTACGTGCTCTACTGGCTCAGGGTTAAACTCGGCTAAATACACGCTAAGTGCCCGGTAAAATCGATCTACGTGCTCTACTGGCTCAGGGTTAAGCGCACCTCATACCTACATACACACAGTTAAAGGCTAATTAATAATTCTCTTCTACACTCAATCTAGGCGCTTAAAATTGAGTTGGAGAGATGTATGGACACGGCAAATTACCTAGCATTCGTGTGTGAATTAGAAGACCGTCTGTTAACCCTGCAAAAAAATTACATCGCCCAGCAAGATGACAACGCTCAGCTGGTGGGTCCCTTACTGGCCATCACTATGCTCGTGAGAAGTGAGCTATTGCCCTTTGCCCGAGAACGCTATCAAGCCATAGAGGACGGCCCAAAGTGGAAAATAGCCGAAGACCATCTGCTGGCATTGAGGGCGGATGTGGAATTTATGCTGGCGGGTCCTGTGGTGTATCACAACCGCCTCGTGGGTTAATGCTCACCATCGCCTCTCTAACAGGCAAAAAAAATGGCAGGCCGCGTGACGCGCGCCTGCCATTTTTAATTGGGCTAAAGTGTTAGCCTAATTCGGAACGGGCCACAATTTCCTTCATGATTTCATTGGTGCCAGCATAGATCTTCTGTACTCGGCTGTCGGCCCAGGCACGGGCGATGGGGTATTCGGTCATGTAGCCGTAACCACCGTGCAGCTGCACACATTCATCCATCACCCTAAATTGTAGGTCGGTGGTTAATTGCTTAAGCATGGCGGCGGTGGCCGGATCCAGTTTTCTCTCTAGGTGCAACTCTAGGCAGCGGTCGGTGAATACGCGCAGTGCGGTGGTTTCGCCGATGATTTCTGCCATCTTAAAGCGGGTGTTTTGGAACTGGCAGATGGGCTTGCCAAATACCTTACGTTCCTGGATGTAATCCTTAGTCCAGCCGATGGCCGCTTCACAGGCGGCGATGGCGCTTAAAGACACCAATAGACGTTCTTGTGGCAGTTCGCTCATGAGCGCCTTGAAGCCTTCGCCCTCTAGGCCCAATAGGTTTTCTGCCGGTACCTTCACGTCGCTGAAGAATAATTCAGAGGTGTCCTGCGCCTTCATGCCGATCTTGTCTAGGTTACTGCCTTTCTCGAATCCTTTAAGATTGGTTTCCACAAGCAGCAGGCTAGTGCCCTTGGCACCTTCCGCTGGATTCGTCTTAGCCACAACGATGACGATATCGGCATGTTGACCGTTGGTGATGAAGGTCTTGCTGCCATTGAGCACATAGTGATCGCCCTGCTTGATGGCGGTGGCCTTGATGGCCTGTAGGTCGGAACCGGTACCCGGCTCGGTCATGGCGATGGCACCTACCATTTCGCCACTGATTAACTTGGGAATATACTTTTGCTTAAGTGCTTCGCTGCCCCAGTTTTTGATGTAAGGCATAACGATGTCGCTGTGTAATGGCCAGCCCAGACCGGTACAACCGGAACGAGAAATCTCTTCTATGACCACCGCGCTATAGCGGAAGTCACAACCCAAGCCGCCGTAAGTTTCTGGCGCTGTAGGGCAAAGGAAGCCCATGTCACCGGCTTTTTTCCAGATGGCTTTGTCTACCTGGCTGTCTTTTTCCCATTGTGGGTGAAAAGGAATCGCTTCTTTCTCTAAAAACTTGCGGCAAGTGTCGCGAAAACTTTCAAGGTCACTGTCAAAAAGAGTACGTGGGATCATATCTGTCTCGGATGGCTATTTTGTCTATGGGTCGGTGTTATACCCCGAGAGTGTCGCAGCGAGGAAGAATAGGCTCAATGGCGATTTCCAACATACTAGATGGCGAATTATGGCAGGGGTCAGTTGATGGGCAGTGCTGAGCCTCTGGCAATTGCCAAGGCTCATATTCTATAGCGGGGTAGATTGATTATTGAACGATGGTGTCCCCTAAACGGTAGTCGCCTGGGGTGACGCCGGTCCATTTTTTAAAGGCGCGGTGGAAGGTGCTGGGCTCGGTGAAACCTACCTTGAGGGCAATTTCATTGATGTTAAATTTATTCTCACTTAAAAAATAAATGGCCATGTCGCGGCGCACTTGATCTTTAATGGCCTGAAATGAGGTTTGTTCTTCTTTTAGGCGGCGGCGCAGTGTTTGCGTGCTGTTATTTAACTGAAAGGCCACGGATTCAAAGTCGGGCATCTCTTCGCCGCTGCTGACCTCTAAGATGCGGCGCACTTGGGCATTGATGCTGGCGGTATTGTTAGGTTTCACCAAAAATGCGTAGGGGGCCTCTTTCAATATCTCGGGCAGGTCACTGCGATTACGAATGATGGGCAAGTCTAGGTACTGCTGCTCGATACGCAGTAAGGTGCGCGGCATGTTAAATTTATGCTCACCATAGAACACGAGGTGAAACTCGGCCGCGTGCTCGGGTTTATCATAGGCAAACTCGGCTACCGGAATGGGGATGCGCTTGCCGGTTAGCCAGCAACTCAACCTGTGCCACAGCACTAGCTGATACTCGGTGAGATATTGTTGCTTATTTAAGCAGGGGCGGTGTTCGTTGATGACGAGGGCACCGCCTGATTCGTTGCTCTCGAACTGAGCGTGCAGCGCCATGTCAAATAGCCCGTAATAACGGGTGCCTATCTCGAGGGCTTCGCCTAGGGTCGCGCAGGGAATAATGAGCTGACACAGAGTGCGAAAGGTGCCAATACGGGAAGGTTTGTCGTCTTGCCCTAAAAATTCATCCTGCATTTCAAAAGCTAAGATGCGCATGAGCTTGGATATTTTGTCTGGATAGACGCGGGCCTTGGGCTCTTCGAGTATTTCTTTGCCAATACCGGCCTTGGCCAGCAGCGCATCGCCGTCGAGACCTTGGGCGACGGCCCCTGAGATGGCGACACGAACATAATGACTGGCAATGGTGGAGGTCTTCATGAAAAAATGGAACCCGTTGTTATTTGAGCGCACTTGCGGCGGACATGATACGAAATCAGCACAAGAGTGCAATAGCGACCTTGCACT
>CAJXIK010000256.1 GCA_913054445.1 uncultured Bermanella sp. | reverse complement strand
TACCACCGCATCAAGGCCGAGCACAAAAACCATCTAGTGTTCTACCGCATGGGGGATTTCTACGAGATGTTCCATGACGATGCCAAGCAGGCGGCGCGTCTGCTGGACATCACCCTCACCGCCCGTGGCAAGGCCGGTGGTAACGCCATTCCCATGTGTGGCATCCCTTATCATGCCGCCGAGGGTTACATCGCTAAGCTGGTTAAGATGGGGGTGTGTGTGGCGGTGGCCGAACAGTTTGGCGACCCAGCCACCAGCAAGGGGCCGCTGGAACGTAAAGTGGTGCGCGTCATCACCCCCGGCACCCTCACCGACGAGAGCTTCCTCGATGAACGCCGTGACTCACTATTGGTGGCAGTAAGTGCTCACATCGATGTCCGCACCGGCAAGGAAAACTATGGCATCGCCACCCTCGACATCAGCAGTGGCCGTTTCACACTCATGGAGGTGCAAACCCTAGAGGCCCTGCACGGCGAACTCGAACGCGTGCGCCCCGCCGAGCTGCTCATCAACGAGGACAGCCGCTTCGATAAATCCATCATCGACCGCAAGGGCTGCCAGACCCTGCCCGCTTGGGAGTTTGAGTACCAGACTGCGTTACGCTTATTAACCAGCCAGTTCCAAACCAAAGATCTGCACGGCTTTGGCTGCCAAGATTACCCACAGGGCATAGAAGCGGCTGGCTGCCTCATTCACTACGCGCAAGAAACGCAACGGGCCGCCCTGCCCCACGTCCGCACGTTGATGGTCGAGCAGGCCGACGATGCCATCGTGCTCGATGCCGCCACCCGCAAAAACCTAGAGATCGACATCAATCTCAATGGCGACCATGACTTCACCCTGGCCTGGGTGCTAGACCGCACCGCCACCTCCATGGGCAGCCGCCTGTTGCGCCGCTGGCTAAACCGCCCGCTGCGCAACCAGCAGGTTTTAAACGAGCGCCAACTTAGCATCGCCGCCATGATTCAAAGCTATGGCTACGAAAACATCCACAACGTGCTCAAACAAGTGGGCGACATAGAACGCATCTTAAGCCGCATCGCGTTGCGCTCGGCACGCCCCCGCGACTTGGCTCGGCTGCGCGATGCCCTGGCAGTGTTACCCGCGTTGCAAAATGCCATGGCCGAGGTAGATGCCGCCACCGTGGCGACCCTAGGCCGCGCCATTAGCACTTACCCACAGCTGGTCGCGCACCTACAGAGTGCCATCATCGACAACCCCCCCGTGGTGATCCGCGATGGCGGCGTCATCGCCACCGGCTTTGACGGCGAACTCGATGAGCTAAGAGGCATCAGCGAGAACGCCGGCCAATATTTAATCGACATAGAGACCCGCGAACGCGAGGCCACCGGCATCAGCACCCTTAAGGTGGGGTACAACCGAGTACACGGTTACTTCATCGAGATCAGCAAGGCGCAGTCCGATAAAGCACCGGTGGAATACGTGCGTCGCCAAACCCTCAAGAACGCCGAGCGCTTCATCACCCCCGAGCTAAAAGAATTTGAAGACAAGGCCCTCTCCAGCAAGAGCCGCGCCCTGTCCCGCGAGAAGGCCCTGTACGAAGAGGTCGTAGAGGGCCTCGCCCAACAAATTGCCGAGCTACAGCAAACCGCCGCCGCCATCGGCGAGCTGGATGTCCTGTCTAACCTAGCCGAGCGCGCGGTGACGCAAAACTATGTGCGCCCGCAGTTTGTTAAAGAGTCGGGGCTGAATATTCAGCAGGGTCGTCACCCGGTGGTGGAGGCCATGATCGAAGACCCATTTGTGGCCAACGACGTGACCTTTGATGAACAACGCAAGATGCTCATCATCACCGGCCCGAACATGGGCGGTAAGTCCACCTACATGCGCCAAATCGCCCACATCGTGCTCATGGCCCACATCGGCAGTTACGTGCCCTGTGATGCCGCCACCATCGGCCTGGTAGATAGAATCTTCACCCGCATGGGGTCCAGCGATGATGTGGCTGGGGGGCGCTCTACCTTCATGGTGGAGATGACCGAGACCGCCAACATCCTGCACAACGCCAGCGAGCATAGCCTAGTGCTCATGGATGAGGTGGGCCGTGGCACCAGCACCTTCGACGGCCTGTCGCTGGCCTGGGCCTGTGCCGAGCAACTGGTACGGCAAGCCGCCGCTTACACTTTGTTTGCCACTCATTATTTTGAGATGACCCAGCTCGCCGATACCCTGCCAAGCGTGGTCAACGTACACCTCACCGCCACCGAACATAAAGACCACATCGTGTTCCTTCACCATGTGGAAGAAGGGCCCGCCAGCCAAAGTTACGGCTTACAGGTGGCCAAGCTGGCCGGGGTGCCAGATGAGGTAATTGCGCAGGCCAAGTGCAAGCTGCTAAGCCTAGAAGGTGGCAGCGCCATAGCAGCAAGCGCCCCCCACCAAGCACCAGCCTCGCCCCAGGCCGACATGTTCGCCATGCCGCCCACCTCACCCACCTCACCCACCTCACCACCCGCGCCACAAAAACCCAGCAAGGTAGAACTGGCCCTAGACAAAATAAGCCCAGATGAACTAAGCCCAAGGCAGGCACTTGAACTACTCTATGAGCTGAAGGCGACACGCTAGTCACTTCTTATTTGAAGAATGGATAACAATCATAGTTTTAAACCATTTTAAAGCTATGCAAATTAGGCGTATAACGGGGCCGCTGAGCATCAAAAGCGGCCGAGTGCTTGCTCTGCTTGGGTTGCATCACTAGAATGGCCGCCCTTAGAGTGCCTACAGATTAAAACAGAGCGCAGCTTTTATATGCGCCGATGAGACAGAGAAAAGACCATGACATTCGTTGTTACTGAAAACTGCATCAAGTGTAAATACACAGACTGTGTGGAAGTGTGCCCGGTAGACTGTTTTTACGAAGGCCCTAACTTTCTGGTTATTCACCCAGACGAGTGCATAGATTGCGCCCTGTGTGAGCCAGAGTGCCCTGCCGAAGCCATCTTCAGCGAAGATGAAGTACCCGCCGGACAAGAGCAATTCACCGAACTAAACGCCGATCTCGCCGAGAAATGGCCCAACATCACAGAGATGAAGGACAAGCCAGCCGA
>CAJXIK010000255.1 GCA_913054445.1 uncultured Bermanella sp. | reverse complement strand
CCCTAAAATACCTCAGACGTCTTGGCCGCCATGATGAAGTCATTCTTATGCAGGCCAGCGATCTTATGGCTCCACCAGATCACGGTGACGGCGCCGTAATCGACGATCATCTGCGGGTGATGATCGCTGGATTCGGCGAGCTTGGCCACGGCGTTGGTGAACGACATGGACCTTGTATAACCTTGCGTCTTAAAGGTTTGGCTAAGCTTATCGATGCCGTCATGGCGGATGACCTGCCAGCCCGGCAGCTGTGGCATGTAATGGTTCACCTCCTGCGCGGTGGCGGGCTTAGCGTGCGCGTCGCAGGCCTCACAGCGTGCGCTAGACAGTGCTTGCATTTTCTTCTCCTTTGGCTTTTACGACTCAATGTAGGGGGCTTATGCTCCTGCGCCCTGCTAATATCCTTAATCCACTATAATGTTAGCCACTTAAGGCCATAAAACCTTTATAATCCGTCCTCGATTTTTATAGCCGCACCTCGCAGGGAAATTTACATGAACTTTTCATCGTTAGGGTTGGACCCTCAAATCCTAAGAGCCCTGGATGTCTGTGGCTACACTAGCATGACCCCAGTTCAAGAAATGGCCATAGTACCGGCCCGTCGCGGTAAGGACTTACTCGCTAACGCCCAGACCGGCACGGGTAAGACCGCCGCCTTTGCGCTGCCTATCTTGCAGCAGATGCTGGATAAACCGCAGCCAACTCAGAGTGGCTACCCGCGAGCATTGATTTTAACCCCCACCCGTGAGCTGGCCGAACAGCTGGCGCAAACCATCGGCGCTTACGCGCAATTTCTGCCTTTCACCGTGCTGGCGGCCTATGGTGGGGTAAAGCTGGGGGGCCAAGAGCGTAAATTGAAAGCCGGTGTGGACATCTTAATCGCCACCCCAGGGCGTCTGCTCGAGCACCTCACGCAGTGTAACGTGAACCTGGCCAACACCGAATTTGTGGTGCTAGATGAGGCCGACCGTATGCTCGACATGGGCTTCATCGACGCGGTGCGTACCGTCTTTCAACACACCGCCAAGCAACGCCAAACCCTATTGTTTTCGGCCACCATCTCGGCGGCGGTGAACGAACTGGCCCACAAGATCCTCAAGAACCACCAAGAAGTGCGCGTCACCAAGCAAAACGTCACCGCCGACACCATAGAACACGTGGTCTACCCGGTGGAAGAGCGTCGCAAGATCGACTTGTTCATGACGCTGCTGGAGCAATATAACTGGTTTCAGGTGTTGGTCTTCACCAGCACCAAAGAGCAGGCCGACCGCCTCATGGCCAGCCTTAAGCGCAAGAAAGTCGATGCCGCCGTGTGTCATGGCGACAAGAGTCAGGGTTCGCGCCGTCGCGCCTTGGCGGACTTTAAGTCCAACAAAGTGCAAGTGTTGATCGCCACCGAAGTGGCGGCGCGTGGCCTAGATATTCAGGGGCTAGAATACGTGGTGAACTACAACCTGCCATACCTCGCGGAAGATTATGTGCACCGCATCGGGCGCACCGGTCGCGCCGGTAACGAAGGGGTGGCCATCTCGTTTGTGAGCCGCGAAGAAGAGCGTAGCCTAGACAGCATCGAACGCTTAATTGGGGGCCGCATTCGCCGTGTCACCCAGCGCGGCTTCGAGGTGACGAGTCGTGATGCCTTGCTGAAAACAGTGAGCCGTTCGTCTCGTCCGGGGCGTACCAACAAGGTCAGTCAGGCCCGTAATACCGGTGGTCGCACGGCAAGCAAGGCGAAAAAACCTAAGAAGAGGTAATCGCCCACGGCATTAATGCTCGCCCCTAACAATACTCGCCTCTAGCAATACCAGCCCCTAAGCATGAAGCATGGGGCTGAAGTCGCGCCGCTAGGCTTCAATAAAATAGTCTTTTATCCACTCAAAAATCTGTTCCTGCGTTAAATCCTCTAGGGGCCAACGGCTAAAATTAGCGCCCGGGTCCTGGTTGCTGTAACCAAACTGGTAGTCTATGTGTTGCGGATGATCATCATGCAACACAAATAAGATGCGTTTCTTGCTGAGCAGGCATTCTATGGTCATGGTATCGGCGGCAAATCCGGATTTACGCAGGGCACGACTGATGCCCACCAGCGGGTCTATATCTTTAAACGTTTGCTGAATTTTTACCTGGGCGGCAGCGGCGATGTCTGCGATTTGGTAAATCTTGTGTTCATTCACTTCATTTTTTCCTGTGCGACGGCGGCCACAATATACCCCACTGCCAGTAATAATCTATTTTTTGTCTGATTGCCCTCGCAAATGGCGGCAGTGCCTTGATTTATATCAAAATTAGTTGCTTGTTTGAGGGTGAACGGCTATTTTTCAAGGGTTATTGACGTTAAAAACTGAGTGCTTGAGGCTTGCCCCATAAACTCAGAATAATTAAAGATAAGACGAGAGAGGATAGCTCATGGAAACTATGGATTTAATTAACATGCTGGCCCGTTGGGGTCACTTGTTGTTCGGCATGACCTGGATTGGTCTTTTATACTACTTCAACTTTATTCAGGGGGGCTACTTTAAAGGGGCCAGCCCAGAAGCTTTAAAGGATGCCAAAGCCAAGTTAGCACCAGAAGCCCTCTGGTGGTTCCGTTGGGGTGCCATGTTCACCTTCCTAACCGGTTTGTTCTTGTTGATGGGCGTGGCCAAGTTGCAGGTGATGAACGATTACATCGTCTTGGGCGCGACGCTGGGCACCTTGATGTTCATGAACGTGTGGATGATCATTTGGCCAAAGCAAAAGATTGCATTGGGCCTAGTCGAAGGCGATGCCGCTGCGGCCGCGCCAAAAGCCTTGTTGGCTTCGCGCACTAACGTGTTGTTTTCTGGCCCCATGGCATTCTGCATGTTGGCAGGCCCCCACTTTGGTGGGCTAGGTGGTGGTTACACGGGTGCGGGTTCTACCGCCCTGTGGGTTGCCTTGGCAATTGTCGGCGCGTTATTCATCAACGGCCTTAAAGGCAAGCAGGGCCCCATGACCACCGTGCGTGGCGTGATTGTTAGCAGCCTAGTGCTGACCCTAGTGTTAATCGGTATTCTTAAAGTTCTTTAAGTATACGTTGCTCGGGCGCCTCGCCCGGGCA
>CAJXIK010000254.1 GCA_913054445.1 uncultured Bermanella sp. | reverse complement strand
GCTATTTTTTATCCGTACATATTAACGAACGGGTTGGTTCTTTTCTCGTGCCCTATGGTCTATATATGAGCCATTACCTTAGCCGCTATTTTTTATCCGTACATATTAACGAACGGGTTGGTTCTTTTCTCGTGCCCTATGGTCGACATGGGGCCGTGGCCGGGGATAAAGGCGGTCTCCTCTGGCAATACAAATAATTTCTGCTGGATGGCGTCCACCAGCGTTTGCTCATCCCCCTTAGGGAAATCGGTGCGCCCTATGCCCCCTTTAAACAACACGTCTCCCACCACCGCCAGCCCAGCCGACTCACTGTAAAACACCACGTGGCCTGGGGTGTGGCCTGGGCAATGAAGAATAGATAATTGCTGCTGCCCCACCTGCACGGTGTCGCCTTCGCTTAACCAGCGCTTGGGAGTAAACATCTGCACCGCCGGGAAGCCAAACATGGCGCTTTGCTCGGGCAGCATGTCCAGCCAGAACTGCTCATCCACATGGGGGCCGATGATGGGCAGGTCTTCTGCTAGGGCCAACTCACCCGTGCCCCCCACGTGATCGATGTGACCATGGGTTAACCAAATAGCGGTTAGGCGCACCCCCGCCTCCTTAATGGCCGCTTGAATGCGCTTTAAGTCACCACCCGGATCCACCACCACCGCATCCATGGTTTCATCACACCATAAAATGCTGCAATTTTGCTCGAACGCGGTTACCGGTACAATTTTATATTGAAGTGCCATATTCTGTGCCTAAGTCATTTTCTGGGCACAGTCTAGCAGTTATTGTGCTGGCCTGCTGCCCTCCCCTAGACGGCCTGAGGCAGGGCAATCTTGCCATGGCGGGCGCTTATTTGGCTCAGGCACATGCTCACCATATCTTGCAGCTTAGGGTGCTTGAAGTGTTTCTTATCCCACAGCCAGCACAGCAGCTTCACCAGCTGTTTTAATTGCCAGCTGACTTCCGCGTAGCTGAGTTCAAGTTTTTCCATGGTTAAAAAATCGGGCTGCTGAGGTGCTTTTATGCTCATCACTAGCCATTCACTGTGTGTCGGCTGCAAGATCTCTGAATGCTCGAAAAAACAACTAACGCGCTGCGATACCCGCTTGAGCATGGCGGTTTTTTTGTTGTCTACCATGTGCGGTTCGAGACTATCTAATAGCGAGTAAATAACCTGGTAATCGTGCTTAATCGTTTTCTGGCGAGACAGTAAGCGCGTCATGGTATCCTGCATCTCGGTATCTTCATAAACCCGCGTGACAGGCCAATGCACGTCTTGCAGCAAGGCGATGGTGGCGGCAAATACTTTTGGCCGATAGATAGCAGGGTTCAATTTTAACAGCGGAATCAATGCATCGAAGCCCAGTTTTTTATGGGCCAGCTCGCGATTATAAACCGCCAGACAAGTATCGCTGATGCCCACAATTTGCCCCATTAGGCCCAGCTGGCTGCCGGTCTTATTAAATGGGTAACCCGAACCGTCACAGCATTCGTGATGCTCTAACACCGCGCTGGCGATTTCTTTAGGTAAACCCGGCACTCCCTTTAAACATTCATAGGCAAGAATGGGATGGCTCTGCATGGTGCGCCACTGCTGCGACGTGTACTCACCCTTATTAGTCAGCACACTCTTATCGAGGTGCAAGATACCAATGTTATGAATGAGCCCGGCCAGAAACACCCAACAACACTCTCGCCGCGTCATTTGCAATTTCTGTGCAATGAGCAGGCTCATGTAGCCACACATCAATGCCTGGTGAAAGAGGGCAGGGCTCTGCATCTTGAGCACCGTCATCTTCTGTACGATGGGGGTAAATCTTTGATAATACAGGCAGGCACTCTCCAACAGGGTGGCGAGCTCTTTCTCCCGATGAAACTGGGCGAGGGTGGCGTGTCTGGCAAAGATCTTTTGGAAGTAATCGATTAACGTTTGGCCATCGACGTTGGCATCGAATTGCACACAGTTCTCGAGGGGCTGTGAAAGCTGATGATTAGAAATTTTTTGCGCAAGGTCTTCATCTAAGTGCTTGCCCTTGTGTACCAGCACCGCACCTAACTGGTTTTTAACATCCTCACTGAGGCTCACTTGAAAATTCTGCGACAGCATCACTAAATGCTGGACGTAGCTATCTGGTCTATCAACAATGTGTAACATGCGCCGCCCTCGTCGTGTGAAGCTGTTATCAGATTAAACGTGAACGAGTCGAATAAAAAGCGAGATTTGTTACAAGCTGTAGCGGAATAGCAGGTAATGAGTAATGACGAGACCATGACAATGGCTAGGGTTACCCACCACTTACAGCCTCATTACAATGGCCATTTTTTGTTTAAAAGCATGACTGGCCGGTACACCCAAGCCATGCATTGTTTGGTTATTGTGACTGCGGGTTTTTATTCCGTTTAATGCTGGCATGCCCTAGCAAATAATGGCCCAGTACACGGCAGGTGAAATACACAATAAACCCTGAGGTGATGGTATCGCTTAAGAAGTGCCCTCCCTGCACCACGCGCCCAGCCCCCACCATAGCGCCGACCAACAAGCCCAGCACGAACCACCTGCGCTGCGCAAACACCCAACCAAAGGCCATGAAGAAAAATCCCATGGCGGCGTGCCCACTGGCGAAGCTTTGGTTATTGCCCGCCTGATTTGTGATCACGAACGCCGGCGTAAACTGTAAATCACCGGCAAACTGCTGCACATCCCTGGGGCGCGGGCGATCCCAGTTATCTTTCAAGATAGGATGCACAATCACGCCCGGGCCAATCAGCAGGACCAGCAATAGGAAACTGGAGTATTTGCGGGTGCCTTGCATCTTGCTCACAAACCAAGGCAGTATCAGCGCCAGCAACAGCAGGGGAATGACCGCGCGGGGCATGAACCAGAAGACCTTATAACAGAACTGCACCCAGGCCTGATCGTTTAAGAAAAAGCCCTGCTGCGCATTCCAAAAGTGGGCACTTAACCAGAGGTCCACGTCGCTAAACAGCACACTCAGTACGGCAAAGACAATAAAGAGGGGTATTTCCCAGTTATTCTTAATAAAATCCATGGTGCACTCTTAGGCAAAAACGGCGCTTATTCTGCCATAAAAAACCATGAG
>CAJXIK010000253.1 GCA_913054445.1 uncultured Bermanella sp. | reverse complement strand
GGCGACCACCGAGATCTACACTCTTTCCCTACACGACGCTCTTCCGATCTATACTTAATATTCTAAGTAGACCCTAAGTCAAAATTTCCCATAAAAATAAATACGCCTCAAACAGAAAGATTCATTGAATCTGTTGGCTATTTTCAATACAATCCGCTGCCTTAAATTTTATTGATCCTTCATTTCGAGATACGGTTATGAAACGCACTTTTCAACCTAGCAACCTAAAACGTAAGCGCAGCCACGGTTTTCGTGCTCGCATGGCCACCAAGAGCGGCCGTCAAATCCTAGCTCGCCGTCGTGCCAAAGGCCGCAGCAAGCTTTCTGCCTAAGACATGTCCGACACGATATTCCCTCGCCAGGTTAGGCTACTGACCGCCGGGGACTACAGTCGGGTATTTGAACGAGCAGACGCCAAGGCCCAAACCTCGCAACTCCTGATTCTTGCTCGTCGCAATGATCTTGGTTTTGCCCGAATGGGCCTAGTTGTGGCGAAGAAGCACGCGAAACGTGCGGTTGATCGCAATCAGATTAAACGCATTGTTCGTGAGAGTTTTCGCCATCACCAGTCCCAGTTAGAAAACTTCGATTGTGTTGTGCTGTCTCGCGGTGGTGCTAAAAACTTGGATAAACTCAAGTTACGACACATGGTTGACCAACTTTGGACCCGGCTAGGGCAAAAATCGAATGGCAACCGTCCCAGATCAAAACAGCGTAAAACCTGAGTTCACTCGCGCAGCTCATATTATTGCGTTACCGGTTCGATTTTATCGCTTTGCTATCAGCCCCATGATAGCCAATCGTTGCCGACACTTCCCTACTTGTTCAGAATATACCCTCACAGCCTTACAAGAGCATGGCCCAATATCTGGCCTGTGGTTAAGCGTGAAACGTATTGGTCGTTGCCATCCTTGGGGTTCCCATGGGTACGATCCAGTTCCTGATAAAAAATTACCTTTAAAGAGCTAACGATAATGGATCCAAGAAGAGGCATCATTCTAGTCGGCATTGCGATTATCTCGTACATGTTGATCCTGCAATGGAATGACGATTACGGACAACAGGCGCTTGCCAACAAAGCCCAGCCAGTACAGCAATTTAGCGGCACAGAAGTCCCCGTGGCCTCTGCCCCACAGGTAAGCCAGACGGACGCACAGGCCAATGTAAACGCCGATGCCCCATTGATGATGGCAGAGGCCCCGCAGATCACTAAGGCGGCACCCAGCACTCAGTGGATAGAAGTGCAAACCGATGTACTCGATATCCGCATCGACCCCCAGGGCGGCGATATTGTTTACGCCGCGTTCCGAGCCTACCCTCAGTCTATTGACCATCAAGATATTCCCTTCGTCTTGCTCGAGCAAAGCAACCGCCGTACTTATGTGGCGCAGTCTGGTCTCGTGGGTCAAGACGGCATAGATAAAGCGGGTCGTGCTTTATTCACCGTGCAGCAAAATAGCTACACCCTCGCCGATGGCGAAGAAGAGTTACGGGTGGTGCTGAGTTATCAACAGCCCGGTGTGACGATTAACAAGGTCTTTAAATTCAAGCGTAACGACTACCTAGTGCAGGTGGGTTACGAGGTGGCCAACCAGAGTAGCAATACTTGGCAGGCCAATTTTTATGCACAGTTTAAGCGTGACCAGAGTGTCGATCCTTCGCAGATGGAATCTATGGGCATGAACTCTTACCTAGGTGCGGCCATGACCCGCCCTGCCGATCGTTATTTCAAGATCGACTTCTCCGACATGGATGAAGGCGCCTACAAAGAGAAGGTATTGGGTGGCTGGATTGCCTTCCTACAGCATTACTTTATCGGTGCTTGGGTGCCGAACAACGAGCAGGCACACACCTACAACACGCGTAAAGCCGGTCATCACTATTTAGTGGGTTATTACGATGAGGCCCTAGTGGTGCCAGCGGGCGCGAACGGCGAAACCTTTACCGGCCTCTACTTAGGCCCTAAAGACCAAGAGAAGCTGGCCGAGATTTCCGAAAACCTAGACCTTACCATCGACTACGGTTGGTTATGGTGGGTGGCGCAGCCGTTATTCTGGTTGTTAACGGTTATCCACACCCTCGTGGGCAACTGGGGTTGGTCTATTATCTTGCTGACCATCTTCATCAAGTCTTTCTTCTTACCGCTGTCGGCTAAGAGCTACCGTTCTATGGCTAACATGCGTCGTGTGGCTCCCAAGTTGGCGGCCTTGCGTGAACAGTTTGGCGATGACCGTCAGAAGCTCAGTCAGGAGATGATGGGCCTCTATAAGAAAGAAAAAATTAACCCGCTGGGTGGTTGCTTACCAATCTTAGTGCAGATGCCGGTGTTCATCGCCCTATACTGGGTGTTGATGGAATCGGTTGAGTTACGTCAGGCGCCTTTCATGTTGTGGATTGAAGATTTGTCTATTAAGGATCCGCTGTTCATCTTGCCGATTATCATGGGGGTTTCCATGTTTATTCAGATGTCCCTTAACCCTGCCCCGCAAGATCCTATGCAGGCCAAGGTCATGAAGCTGATGCCCATCATCTTTACCGTGTTCTTCCTGTTCTTCCCTGCGGGCTTAGTGCTGTACTGGGTGGTGAACAACATTCTTTCCATCACGCAGCAGTATATAATTACCAAGCAAATAGAGAATGAAGATACGAAGGCCTAATCGCTTTTGCATTTATAAAACAAAAGGCTGCTTTCGCAGCCTTTTTTATGTACAGGATGTACGGTATGACGCGGTATCCTAAACACTCCGCCAGCTCAGAGGTTTAACTCTTTAATTTGAGGGTCGCCGTACTCTCATAAAAGAAGAGGGTCCTTGGAGGCTTAGCTTTGGCATCCATGCCAAAGACCCCCTCAAATTAAAGAGTTAAACCTCTCATCTAAGTTATTGTGGCTGCTCGGCTAAGAATGCTTATACCTTAACGGGAGATTGAGCCTGGAATGGTGGTGGTTCAGTTTGGGGTCTTTAAAACAAGGTCGTGCCATGGATGGCACTTATAAGGACAATGCAGGATGCAATTGTCGAATGTTTTAAGGAAGCGCCCAGGGACGGTTTAAAGCGACCACAAACTGAACCACCACCATTTCAGGCTGGCAGGGTTAAAGATGCTATGAAGTAATGACC
>CAJXIK010000252.1 GCA_913054445.1 uncultured Bermanella sp. | reverse complement strand
CATCACATTAGTACCGCTAAGCGCATGGACCAATATGAAACATAATAAACGTGTTTTAATCACCGGCGGCGCACATCGCATCGGTGCCGCTATTTGCCGCAGCCTGCACCGCAGCGGCTTTACCCTGTACCTGCATTATGGGCAAAGCCATGATGCCGCCCAAGCGTTACAACAGGAATTAAATGCCCAACGTGCCAACAGCTGTTTCATATTCGGGGCCGATCTAGCCGACCCACAAGCGCCCATCATGCTCGCCGACTGGCTGCTAAGCCACACCCCGCGACTCGACTTACTGATCAACAACGCCTCCTGTTTCCATGCCACGCCTTGGCCAGATGCCAGCCAAGCCCAATGGCAGAAGCTGCTCACCATCAATGCCCAGAGCCCGTTTTTTTTAACCCAGGCGCTGTTACCCGCCTTGCAGAAAAGCAAGGGGCAGGTGATTAATTTAATCGACATTCACGTGGAGCGGGGCCTGTCCGATCACCCCATTTACTGCGCCAGCAAGGCCGCGTTAAAAAGCCTAACCTTATCCCTCGCCAAAGATATGCAAGGGCAGGTGCGCTGCAACGGCATTAGCCCGGGTGCAATCCTGTGGCCCGATCACGACAGCGACAGCAGCGTTCAACAGGAGATTCTACAAAAAATCCCCATGGGCCATCTTGGCTCTGTGGATAATATCACCCAGACCGTGTTGTTTTTAATCGACAACGATTATGTGAATGGGCAAATTATTAATGTGGATGGAGGGCGTACGCTGCATAGTTGAGTGGTGATTGGCGGGGGCTATTGTGGGGGCTGGTATTGTATGTGTCCGGTATTCGCTGGGCTGGTATTGTATGTGTCCGGTATTGTATGTGGCTGGTAGCGGGTGGGCTGCTAAAGATCGGCCACGGGGTGGCCTCGTACGAGGGCAGCCCCTGCCCGATTAAAACTGGGCAGATCTCCCCATCAAAACTAAGAAATCCTACCCAATAAAAATAAAAAAACCTGCCCGATTAAAACTGGGCAGCCTACCCAATAAAAACCAGCAGCCCTCCAGCAAATAAAAACCAGCCCCCCAACTCAGAGCTGGGCAGCGACCCTACCCCAGCGCCACCTGCCACAGCTTTTGCTTATCTTTTTCATAAAAAAACCAAAGCCTGCCATAGCTCACCTTCAGCTCGGGGTGCAACGTATCGGCGGCGATGTCTTGCATGGGCAATAACACAAACGCATTCTTGGTGATCTCGTCTCTGGGCAAACTCACCCCGTCAACATCCCCTACTAGATCGTCGTAGGTTAAGATATCGATATCTAGGGTTCGCCCACTAAACTTAGGGCCGGTGCGCTCACGACCATGCTCATCTTCGATGGTTTTCAAGGTGGCATTAAGCTCGCCCACGGTTAATTGCGTGGTAAACCTAGCCACCAAATTATAAAAATTATCGCCGCTAAAACCCACCGCCTCGCTTTCATATATAGGCGACAACAGCAGTTCGCTAAAGCGATCGGAGAGCGCTTGCAGGCAAGCCTTAATATTTTTTTGTTTGTCTATGTTGCTGCCAATACTGACAAATACGCAGGCCATAGTTAGCCTTCCTTGTCCGCAGTGGTGCGTTCTATCATCACGCCCACCGCCTTGGCTCCGCGGATGGCACCGGGCTTACTGAGCTTTAATTTAAGGCCAGGAATCGAAAATTCCTGCAACAATATTTGCGCAATGGCCTCGGCCATGGTTTCCACCAACAAAAACTCGCTGTCGCCAATAAAGGAAATCAAACGCTTGGAGACATCTTTGTAGTTCAGGGCAAATTGAATATCTTCGCTCTGCGCGGCGGGCTTGTTATCCCACTCCATCTCTAAATCGATGCGCACCACCTGCTTGATTTCACGCTCCCAATCGTAGATACCAATTATGGTTTCAATTTCTAAACCATCAATAAATACTTTATCCATTATTGCTCTCTTCATTATTTTCAAGCGCTTGCAGTTGATCCATGGGCCAGCGAGGATGAATGATAATTTCTTCCCCATCTTCTTGTCCGGCGAGTAAACGCTGACAACCGGCATAGGCGATCATGGCCCCGTTGTCGGTACAGAATTCCGGACGCGGATAAAATACCTGGCCACGCACCTTATCCATTAGTTCATGCAGTTTTTTACGCAACGTCTTATTGGCACTCACGCCCCCGGCAATCACTAGCCGTTTATGGCCGGTCTGCAACAGGGCGCGTTTACATTTAATGGCCAGGGTCTCCACCACCGCACGCTCAAACGAAAACGAGATATCGGCTTTATCTTGCGCGCTGAGATCACCTTGCTGCTGACACTTCAAGATCGTGTTGCGCGCCGCCGTTTTTAAGCCACTGAAGGAAAAATCTAGGCCTGGGCGGTCGGTCATGGGGCGCGGAAATACGAAACGCTCTGGGTTGCCATTAACAGCGAGACGCGCGATATGAGGGCCACCCGGATAAGGCAAATCCATCATCTTAGCGGTCTTATCGAATGCCTCGCCGGCGGCATCGTCGATGCTCTCGCCCAGCAGCTGATACTGGCCGATGGCACTGACCTCAACCAGCTGAGTGTGACCACCACTCACCAGCAGCGCCACAAACGGAAATTCGGGGGCCGGGTCTTCCAACAGGGGGGCCAGCATGTGCCCCTCCATGTGGTGAATGCCCAGCGCGGGTATGCCCCAACTCCAGGCCAGACTCCTGGCTAGGCACGCCCCCACCAACAAGGCCCCCGCCAAACCCGGGCCGCTGGTGTAGGCGATGCCATCCAGCTCGGCAGACGTGCAATTGGCCTCGGCCAATACCTGCTGAATGAGGGGGATAGATTTACGAATATGATCGCGGCTGGCCAGCTCTGGCACCACCCCGCCATAAATAGCGTGCATCTCGATCTGGCTGTATAAGGCATGGGACAACAAGCCCAATTCAGAATCATAAATGGCTACGCCGGTCTCATCACAACTGCTTTCTATGGCTAAAACTCGCATACTTCTCCTGCCCCACTGCTCAATTTTGCGCGACTCATTTTACGCAGACCCGCGACACTTGACCAGCGCCCAGGCCTATCCACTCAGGGCAATCGCATTAAAATTAAAGTCGTACCATTGCACTCCCCGCCAGCCTGA